>DASWOO010000817.1:0-1683 GCA_036404335.1 Kofleriaceae bacterium | reverse complement strand
GCACGGCAGGGTCACGACGCCTTATCCGCTGTGGGACGGCTCCGATCGCTTCCTGATCGCCTACCAGCCGTGCCAGGTCCTGAACAACGGCCAGCTGGCCTCCTGCGCGACGCTGTCGCCGGCCGATCTCGCCCGCCTGGGCGACCACACCCGCCTCACCGCCGCGATCGCGTCCGATCCGGTGCAGACGAAGGTGGCGCCGGCCTTCTCCATCTACATGTTCGACCCCGCGGCGCAGAGCTGGCTCATCATCGCCCCGGCGCCCCCGGGCTTCATGAACGTCAGCCCGGTCGCGCTGCAGGCGCGCACCGAGCCGGCGGTGTCGCAGCCGACCAGCCCCGATTCGGCCCTGGCGGCGCAGGGCCTCGGCATGCTCGACATCCGCAGCGTCTACGACACCGACGGCCTCGGCCGCATGGGCGACCCGGTGATCTCGGCCCACGAGCTGGCCGCCGCCGGTTGCACCACCGCGATCGCCAAGACCGCGCCGACCGACATGCTCGACACGCGGCCGATGGTCGCGGACCTGAAGAAGATCAAGGACCCGGCCGACGCCGCGTACAACTGCGCGCCGGGGCGGTTCCTGCGCATCGAGCGTGCGATCGCGCCGGCCTACGGCGTCATCGGCACCGCGCAGTCGCTCGGTGACACGGCCTTCGAATCGCAGCAGATCGTCGGCTACGCGCCGATCGAGCCGGACGGCTCGTTCAAGCTGACCATCCCGGCGGACACCCCGATCGGCCTCGCGGTCGTCAACGACAAGGGCCAGGCCTTCCAGACGCACACCAACTGGATCCAGGTCCGCCCGGGCGAGCGCCGCACCTGCGACGGCTGCCACAGCCCGCGTCGCGGCGGCGCCATCAACTCCGGCGCGGTCGTGAACACGGTGTCGACGTCGGTCAAGGCGACGCTGCAGAGCGCCCACCTCTCCGGCGAGACGATGGCCTCGACGCGCACCCGTCTCGACCCGACGGCGCTCAACCTCGTCAACGACATGATGTATTCGGACTACTGGGCCGACACGACGAAGCCCGGTGTCACCGGCCGCACGTCGATCGCGCTCAAGTACACCGGCAACGCCGCGCCGGCCGACGACCTGACGACGCCGGTGCCCACCAACGGCATCATCAACTACTCGACCCACGTCGCGCCGCTCTGGACCAAGAACCGCGGCCCGAACACCTGCACCGGCTGCCACAACGATCCGGACAAGCTCGACCTCGGCGCGCAGATCGGCGGCACCGGCCGGACGACCTCGTACCAGGAGCTGATGCTCGGCGACCCGCAGATCGATCCGGTCACGGGCCTGCCGCAGACCAAGATCGAGGACGGCATCCTGATGATCGTTCGCGGCCCCGCGCTCGTCGACACGATGGCGAGCGAAGGCGACGCCTTGGGCCTGGCGCGCAAGAGCCGCCTGCTCGAGATCATGACCGGCCAGGCGATGGCTTCGAGCGCCGACGCGAAGACGGCGCACCCGAACCCGCCGAGCACGGCGCCGAACCACGCCGCGATGCTGAACAAGGCCGAGCAGCGCCTGATCGCCGAGTGGATGGACCTCGGCGGCAAGTACTTCAACGACCCGTTCGATCCGGCCGCCAACGTGCGCACGATCACCGGCCTCAGCGAGGACACGTTCGCCACCAGCGTGCTGCCGATCCTGTCGAAGACGTGCTCGGCCTA
>DASWOO010000816.1:0-1815 GCA_036404335.1 Kofleriaceae bacterium | reverse complement strand
AGGACCACCTGCGGGTCCGCGGCCTGCTCGCGCGGTCGGCGATCGCCGAGCTCGAGTACCAGCCGCCGAGCGTCGCGGCCGATCACATCCTCGAGCTCTACCGGTCGCGGCTGATCGATCCGACGGACAACACCGACCGGCCGCAGCTCGAGCGCGAGCTACGCCTGCTGGGCATCGGCGTCGAGCGCGCCACGCTGCGCGAGCTGCTGATGACCAAGCAGGTCACCGAGGCCATGTATCACCGGATCACCCACGAGCTCGATCTGATCGAAGAAGCCCTGTCGGGGCCGCCGGCGCACTGACGACGAGCTAGCAGCCCGCCTTGCAGGACTGCTCGGCGTGGTTGCAGTCGTTGGCACACTTGGCGCCCTTGCAGCTGGTCCGGCACTGCCCGGCCTCGAGCCGGCACTGCGACTTGCACTTGCCGCCGCCACCGCCGCCGCCGCCACCACCACCGGAGCTGTGGCCAGCGCCGGAGTTATTGAACGCCTCGTGGCCCTCGGCGCTGTGCCAGAAGTCCTCGGCCTGGGCGCTGCCCGGCGCCGGCCACTTGTACGACTTGAGCGTCGGCGGCCGCTTGGTCCAGATCATCGAGACGTACTCGCTCATCCCGCCGCACTTCGCGGACTCGAAGATCAGCGGCGCCGTGGCATACTTCGCCGGCAACACGACGGTGCCGCGGGTCGGGATCTCGATCTGATCCTCCCACGACTGCATACCCTGGCGCGCGATCGACACGCTGCAGCTACCGGCCGGCGTGCCGCGCGCCAGCGTCCAGTCGAACACGATGCGCTTGGGGTCGCGGGCGATCCGGCCAGATCGCGTCGCGGCCTTCTCGTCGCTGTAGTACGAGTATCGCCAGTTGGTGCCGATGTAGATCGGGCCGATCAGCGGCCAGTTGATCACCGGCAGGCTGCGCTCGAGCCGCACCGCGCGATACTCGGGCTTCTCGTCCCGCGTGCTGTAGTCCTTCGAGCGGTTGAAGAACCAGCTGACGGTCGGCTCGACCGGCAGCATCTGGCCGTTGGCGGCGGTCGGCACCGCGGCGATCCAGTGATGGCCGCACGTGTACATCGGGCCCTCGTCGGCGAACGTCGCGTTGTTGTCGACCCGCTCGTACGGCTCGAGCTCGGTCATCATGATCGGCTTGGCCAGATCGTGGGTCACCGTCGCGTAGACGCCGTCGACCACCACCAGCACGCCCGGGCCGCCGGGCGACACCGTCCAGTTCTGCGCCGCGAGCTTGATCGAGAACGTCCGGGCGTCCTGCAGGCAGTCGAGGCTCTCGAACTTGTCGTCGGGCGCCTTGGTCCGGGCGCCGACCAGCTCCTCGTCCGCGGCCGGCGACACGATCGTGATCCGCGGCGCGGGCCCGGCCGGCATCGCCGGCGGCGCGAGCTTTTCGAACCCGGGGTCCGGCGGCGGCTTGGCGGGCTCGGCCCGCGGCGCCTCGCCGGCCGCGACCGAGGCGCTGTCGCCCGACGAGCCTGACGAGTTGGTCGACGAGCTGCCATCCGGCGTCCCCGCCGACGTCCCGGCGGGCGTCCCCGAGGACGAGCTGGTCGTCGAGCCGCCGAAGCTGCTGTGAAGCGAGTAGTTGCAAGCGGTCGCGCCCGCCAGCGCGATCGCCGATCCGATCAGAAAGCTCCGCGTGGTCCCCATCGATCACGGGTGGGGCCGTCCCCGCCGACTTTGCACGCCGGCGAGAAGTTTTTCGCGCGGCGCGATCAGCAGCCGGCTTTACAGGCCTGCTCGGTCTTGCCGCAGTCGTTGGCGCACTTGGCGCCCTTGCAGCTGGTCCGGCACTGCCCGGCC
>DASWOO010000815.1:0-1963 GCA_036404335.1 Kofleriaceae bacterium | reverse complement strand
CCGATCAGGCCCTTGTTCTGCTGGATCGCCGTCTCGGTCTGGATCTTCGCCGGGTGGCCGAGCCGCTGGCGCGCGGCGGCGACCAGCGCCGGGATGCCGTCGAGCCGGCCCTGGAGCGCGGTCATCCGCTGGTCGAGCGTGCCGAACTCGCGAGTGACCAGCGGGTCGATGCCGCTGCCGATCAGGTCGGTGTAGACCAGTGGGTCGGTGTCGAACGGCTTGAGCTCGTCGATCGCGAACAGCGCGGCGCGCAGCTGGTCGTCGAGGATCTGCGCGTCGATCTGGTTCTGCAGCGACAGCCCGTCGCGCGGCAGCTTGCCGAGCGCGGCGCGGGTGTCCTCGACCCACTTGCGGTTCGCGGCCTCGCCGGCCGGCGTGATGTCGGGCCACAGGCCGTCGTAGCGGTGGTCGCCGGCCTGGGTCGCCTCGGTCGGCGAGCGCTTGAGGTAGCTGTCGAGGAAGTCCTTGCCGAACGCCTCGAGCTGCTGATCGGCGGACGGCGCCGGGGCGACCGGGGCGACCGGCGTGGTCGGCTCGGCCACCGCGGGCGGGGCCGGCGGCGCGGCGTGGTGGGCCGGGCCCGAGCAAGCGAAGAATCCCGAGACCAGGAGAGAGACCGATCGAGACGCGCGGTGCGAAGCCATGGCGGGCGACCATAGCCCCGATCGCCGTTCACGTGCCGGATCGGCCGTCCGAACTGGAGAATTCCGGCCTGTGCCACGTCGGCGTCACGGTGCGCGGATATCGTGGTCGCACATGAAGCGCCGAGACTTTCTTCGTTCCACCGGCTGGTTTGTCATCGGGGCCACGCTGGTCGGGATCCCGACCCTCGACGGCTGCGGCGACAACACCAAGCAGCAGCTGCCCGACGCCGGCTCGGGCTCGGATGCAGATCCCAGCGGGACCTATCAGTTCCCGCAGGGCGTGGCGTCCGGCGATCCACGGGACACCTCCGTGGTGCTGTGGACCCGCGTCGTGCGCGGCAGCGACGCCACCGCCGAGGTCGCGGTCACCGTCCAGGTCTCGACCGAGGCCAGCTTCGCCACGGTCGTCGCCAGCAAGATGGTCTCGGCGGGCGCGGCGAGCGACCACACCGTGCGCGCGCTGATCACCGGCCTGAGCGCCGCGACCAGCTACTACTACCGGTTCGTCGCCGGCCAGGACGCGATCACCGGCCAGACCCGGACCGCGCCGGCGGCCACCGCCGATGTCCAGGTCAACCTGGCGTGGGTGTCGTGCCAGGACTACGCCGCCGGCAACTACGGCGCGTATCGCCAGATGCTGATCGACGACGCCGCCCGCGCCGACGCCGACAAGCTGCACGCGGTCGTCCACCTCGGCGACATGATCTACGAGACCCGCGGCGATGGCTTCCAGACCGCGATCGACGACAACTTCACGCCGATCGCGCTCAAGAACCGCGACGGCTCGCAGCGCGGCGTGCCCGCGTTCCCGTCGGGCGGCGGCACGCGCGACGGCGTCAGCGGCCAGTTCGCCAAGACCGTCGATGACTACCGCAGCCTGTACCGGACGTTCCTGTCCGACCCCGACCTCCAGGCCGCCCGCGCGCGCTGGCCGTTCGTCGCGGTGTGGGACGACCACGAGTTCACCGACGACTGCTGGCAGAGCCAGGCGAACTACACCGACGACAAGTCGCTCGACGAGGGCGACCAGACCCGGCGGGCCGCGGCGAGCCAGGCGTGGTTCGAGTACGTGCCGGCGCTCCTGACCGGCGCGCCCGGCGTGGCCGGCGTGCCGAGCCAGGCCAAGGACTTCGCGGCGCCGATGCCGGGGGTCACCGACGCGCAGTTCCCGCAGACCGTCACCGCCGAGAACTTCGTCAACGAGCCGAACAACGTCGCCGCGGTCGGCGCGATCTCGATCTATCGCTCGCTGCGGTTCGGCAAGCACGTCGAGCTGGTGATGACCGACCTGCGCAGCTACCGCAGCGACCACGCGATCC
>DASWOO010000814.1:0-2079 GCA_036404335.1 Kofleriaceae bacterium | reverse complement strand
CGGCTCGCCGCGTGCTTCATGGAGTCGCTGGCCACCCTCGACTACCCGGCGGTCGGCCACGGCATCCGCTACGAGTTCGGGATCTTCGACCAGGACATCCGCGACGGCTGGCAGATCGAGCGCACCGATCGCTGGCTGCGCAACGGCAACCCGTGGGAGGTCCGGCGCTACGAGATCGAGCACGCGGTCGGCTTCGGTGGCCACACCGAGCACACCACCGACCTGCACGGCCGCAAGCACGTGCGCTGGATCCCCGAGCGCCGGGTCAAGGGCATCCCGTACGACGTGCCGGTCGCCGGCTACGCGACCCGCACGACCAACTTCCTGCGGCTGTGGAGCGCGGCCGCCGACGAGGAGTTCGACCTCGGCGCGTTCCAGGTCGGCGAGTACTGGCGCGCGGTCGATCAGAAGATCCGCAGCGAGAACCTGACCAAGGTCGTCTACCCGAGCGACACCAGCCCGGCCGGCAAGCAGCTGCGGCTCGAGCAGCAGTACTTCTTCGTGTCGTGCGCGCTGCAGGACTGCATCCGCCTGCTGCTGCAGCGCGGGACGATCCGCGAGCTGCCCGAGAAGTTCGCGATCCAGCTCAACGACACCCACCCGTCGCTGGCGATCCCCGAGCTGATGCGGCTCCTGCTCGACGATCACGACCTCGGCTGGAACGAGGCGTGGCAGATCACCCACCGCGCGTTCGCCTACACCAACCACACCCTGCTGCCCGAGGCGCTCGAGACCTGGCCGCTGCCGCTGATGGCGCGGCTCCTGCCCCGCCACGTCGAGATCATCTTCGAGATCAACCGCCGGTTCCTCGACGAGGTCCGCGCCCGGTTCCCCGGCGACGACGCCCGGCTCCGCCGGATGTCGCTGATCGGCGAGGACGGCGACAAGACCGTGCGCATGGCGCACCTGGCGACGGTCGCCAGCCACCGGATCAACGGCGTCGCCGCGCTGCACTCCAAGCTCCTGACCCAGACCGTGCTGCGCGACTTCGCCGAGCTGTGGCCGTCGCGGTTCACCAACGTGACCAACGGCGTGACCCCGCGCCGGTTCATCGGCCTGGCCAACCCGCGGCTCGCGAGCCTGATCAACGAGGCGATCGGCGACGGCTGGCTGCGCGACCTCGAGCGGCTGCAGGACCTCGAGAAGTTCGCCACCGACGAGGCGTTCGGCGAGCGCTGGCGGGCGGTCAAGCTCGCCAACAAGACCGAGCTCGCCAACTGGCTGCGCCCGACCTACGGGCTCAGCTGCGATCCCGAGTCGCTGTTCGACATCCAGGTCAAGCGCATCCACGAGTACAAGCGCCAGCACCTGAACCTGTTGCACGCGATCGCGCTGCTCGACCGGATCCGCCGCGGCGACGACATCGGCGTGCCGCGCACGATCCTGCTCGCCGGCAAGGCGGCGCCGTCGTACCACGCGGCCAAGCTGATCATCCGGCTCGCGCACGGCATCGCCGACGTGATCGCCGCCGACCCGCGGACCCGCCATCACCTGCGCGTCGTGTTCGTCCCCGACTTCAACGTCAAGACCGCGCAGCGGATCTACCCGGCGGCCGACCTGTCGGAGCAGATCTCGACCGCCGGCATGGAGGCCTCGGGCACCGGCAACATGAAGCTGACGCTCAACGGCGCGCTGACCATCGGCACGCTCGACGGCGCCAACGTCGAGATCCGCGACGCGGTCGGCGCCGAGCACTTCTTCCTGTTCGGGCTCACCGCCGACCAGGTCGCCGCGCGGCGCGGTACCTACCGGCCGAGCGACGAGCTGCGCGACCCCGAGCTCGCCCGCGTCGTCGAGCTGCTGAGCAGCGGCGAGCTCTCGCCCGGCGAGCGCGACCTCTACGCGCCGCTGCTCGACGACCTGCTCCAGCGCGACCCGTTCTTCGTGCTCGCCGACTTCCGGTCGTACGTCGACAGCCAGCGCGCGGTCGAGCGGCTGTGGCGCAACCCGGCCGAGTGGACCCGCACCTCGATCCTCAACACCGCGCGCGCCGGCCGGTTCTCGTCCGACCGCGCGATCCGCGAGTACGCCTCGACGATCTGGAACATCGTCCCGGTCCCGCCCAAGCCGCTGAAGTAG
>DASWOO010000813.1:0-4450 GCA_036404335.1 Kofleriaceae bacterium | reverse complement strand
CGATCGAGGCGCTCCGCACCGAGTGAGTCACACAGCCATGAAGAAACTGATCTCGATCGTCCTGGGTCTGGTCGCGGTGCTGGCGATCGGCGGCGCGTTCTTCTACCTCTACAAGAAGTCGCAGTCCAAGCCCGTCGTGTTCACGACCGAGTCGGCGGAGCTGTCCGACATCACCAAGAAGACCGTCGCGACCGGCTCGATCGTGCCGCGCCGCGAGGTCGAGGTGAAGCCCAAGGTCAACGGGGTGATCTCCGAGCTCTACGTCGAGGCCGGCAAGATCGTGAAGCAGGGCGATCCGCTCGGCAAGATCTCGATCATCCCCGACGCCGGCGTGATCAACCAGGCCGAGTCGCAGGTCCGGACCGCGCAGATCTCGATGGAGAACGCCAAGCGCGAGCTCGACCGCAACGAGGCGCTGTTCAAGCAGGGCGTGGTCGCCGACGCCGAGCTGCAGAAGTTCCGCACCGACTTCGCGCTGCGCCAGCAGGACGTCAACACCGCGTCGTCCAGCCTGCAGCTGGCGCGCGAGGGCGCGACCCGGGCCCAGGGCAAGTCGTCAACGCTGATCGTCACCGCGACCACCGCCGGCAAGGTGATCGACGTGCCGGTCAAGGAGGGCTTCTCGGTGATCCAGACCAACAACTTCAACGCGGGCACCACCGTCGCGGTGATCGCCGACATGGACGACATGATCTTCGACGGCCGGGTCGACGAGGCCGAGGTCGCCAAGATCAAGGAAGGCATGACCCTGTCGATCAAGGTCGGCGCGATCGAAAAGGAGCGGCTCGAGGGCAAGCTCGAGTTCATCGCGCCCAAGGGCAAGGAGATCGACGGCGCGATCCAGTTCGAGATCAAGGCCGCGGTCAAGCAGAAGTCGGGCATCGAGATCCGCGCGAACTACAGCGCCAACGCCGACATCGTGCTCGGCGAGCGCAAGCACGTGCTGGCGGTGCGCGAGGCGGTCGTCCAGTACGACGGCGACAAGGCGTTCGTCGAGGTCGAGACCGCGCCGCAGACGTTCGTCAAGCGCGAGGTCAAGCTCGGGCTGTCCGACGGCATCCGCGCCGAGGTCCTCGAGGGCGTCACCGCGGCCGACAAGCTGAAGCTGCCGGACACCGCCGGGCCGGCGTCGTCGATGGGCGGCGCGGGATCTGGCTCGGGCTCCGGCTCGAGCGCCAGCAAGCCGCCGGCCCCGCCCAGGAAGTAGCCGGGGCATGCTAGGTTTCGCCCGTGCCACTGCCGGCCGGGCGAACGTTCCTGGGCGCGATCGACGCGGGCTCGAACGCGATCCGGATGGTGATCGCCGAGCTCGGGCCGGACGAGCTGATCCGCGTCGAGGCCGAGCGCGTCCCGGTCCGGCTCGGCCACGGCGCGTTCACCCGCGGTGACCTCGACGAGGCGGTCGTCGATCAGGCGGTCCGCGCGTTCGTCCACTTCCGCGAGCGCTTCGATCACCACGGGGTGACCATCTACCGCGCGGTCGGCACCAGCGCGGTGCGCAACGCCGCCAACCGCGACGTGCTGCTCCACCGGCTCTACCACGAGGCCGGCATCGAGCTCGAGGTCATCGAGGGCGAGGAGGAGGCCCGGCTGGTCCGCAAGGCCGTGGTCCACGCGCTGGGCCCGACGGGCACCCCGCCGCGCGCGATCCTCGACCTCGGCGGCGGCAGCCTCGAGGTCAACCTGCGCCACGGCACGGCCTGGCGCGGCTACTCGCTCCCGGTCGGCACCGTCCGGCTGCTCGAGACCTTCGGCCTCGATGGCGCGATCGCCGAGGCCGAGGCGGGCATGGTCCGGCGCTACACCGCGACCCTGATGCACACGATCGCGCGCGGCGCGCCCGGCAACGGCATGGCCGCGGCGACCGGCGGCAACGCCGAGGCCCTGGCCAAGCTGGTCGGCGACGGCAACCCGGTGATGCCCAGCTTCGAGCTCGCCGCGCTCGAGAAGGCCCTGCCCGACATCGTCGGCGCCTCGGTCGAGGACCGGATGGCCCGGTTCGGGGTCAAGCGCGATCGCGCCGAGGTGCTCGGCATCGCCGCGCTGGTGTTCGCCACCGTGGCCCGCCAGCTCGGCATCGCCAAGCTGGTGTCGCCGGGCGTCGGCGTGCGCGAGGCCGTGCTGCTCGAGCTGGCCGAGACCGCGCGCGAGGAGCAGGCCAAGGCCGAGGGCGCGCACGACAAGGCGCTGTTGACCGCGGCGCGCGCGTTCGCCAACCGGGTCGATCACGACACCACCCATGGCGAGCACGTCCGCCAGCTCGCGCGCCAGCTGTTCCACCAGCTGCGCGACGTCCACGGCGTGGCCGACGACCGCGGCGTCGTGCTCGAGGTCGCCGCCCTGCTCCACGACATCGGCGAGGTGGTCAACGTCCGGGGCCACCACAAGCACAGCGAGTACATGATCCGCTGGGCCCGGCTGCCCGGGCTCGACGACATCTCGCGCGAGATGATCGCCGTGCTCGCCCGCACCCACCGCAAGGACGCCGCGCGCGCCAAGCAGCTGATCGGCGAGTCGACCTTGCCCAAGGACCAGCGCGGCCAGCTGCGCAAGCTCAGCGGGATCCTGCGCCTGGCCGACGGGCTCGACTGCGAGCACCGCTCGCGGGTCGAGCAGGTCGTGTGCACGCGGATGGGCGAGGCGCTCGTCCTCGACCTCGTGGTCCGCGACGGCCCGGCGCGCGACGACGCGCAGCTCCTACGTAAGGCCGACCTGCTCGCCGAGGAGCTCGGCATGCCGATCAAGATCACGGTCGCGCGCCCGGTCGCCGCGCCAATCGAGGTCGGGAGCAGCGGCGCGATCGTCGCGCTACGCTCCTAGCGCGCGCTCCCGCACAGCGGCGAGGCGCACTTTTGACGCACCGCACGCGGGTCTCACGCTTTTGTGGCAGGCCCAGGCGCCGCAAATTGCGAAGTTTTGATAACCATGCGGCACATGCGTCTTCATTCGTTTCTCATCTCGGCGATCACGGTCGTCACCCTCGCCGCTTGCGGCGGTAAGGGCATCGGCGGCCACAACGTGCCCGGCAGCGACAAGGTCCCGGGCGGCGGCGCGGTCCCCGGCGGCCTCGGCGGCGCCTCGGGCGAGGTCGATCCCAACACCTGCGGCAACTACGCCGCGATGGACGGCGGCAACAAGCTCAAGGCGTTCCTCCAGGCGACCAAGGACCTCGAGCTGCAGAGCGAGGAGACGGTCAAGGTCGTCAAGCAGAGCTGTGAGATGATCGGCCGCGAGATGGGCCTGGGCGACGCCGACTTCCAGGGCGACACCAAGGCGGTCTGCGACAAGGTCTACGCGACCCTGCGCGACAACATGAAGGTCTCGTTCAAGGCCCAGGCCGGCCTGAAGATCAAGTACAAGCCGGCCGTCTGCCGCGTCGACATCGACGCCCAGGCCAAGGCCGCGGCCGAGTGCGAGGGTCACGCCAACGCCGACGTCGGCGCGACCTGCTCGGGCGCCTGCCACGGTCGCTGTGACGGCACCTGCTCGGGCAAGGCCGGCACCGGCGGCTCGGGCGCGGACTGCAACGGGCAGTGTAGCGGCACCTGCCACGGCTCGTGCGAGGGCCACGCCAACGTCAACGCGTCCGCGCAGTGCAAGGCCAGCGCGTCGGTCAAGGCGTCGGTCGACGTCAAGTGCACCGAGCCCGAGCTGACCGTCGAGGCCGACGCCAAGATGGTGCTCGACAAGTCCAAGGCCGAGATGGTGATCCGCGCGCTCAAGAACGGCCTGCCCAAGGCGCTGTCGATCAAGGCGCACCTCGAGCCGCTGCAGGCGGCGGTCGAGAACTGGGCGGTCGCGGCCAAGGAGCTCAAGGACATGGGCCCCAAGTTCGTCAACTCGTTCAAGGATCAGGCGCTGTGCATCTCGGGCCAGATCGCCGGCGCGTTCAACCTGATCGGCAAGATCAACACGAACGTTTCGGTGTCGGTCAACGTCTCGGTCTCGGCCAGCGCGACCGCCAGCGGCGGCGCGGGCTGATCACCGCTTCGGCGCGATGCGTCGATGACGCGATCGCGCCAACACTGTTATCTCGGGGCCTGGCGTCGTGGGGGGAGTTTGGTGTAGCAAGCCTTCCATGAAGACGCTCACCGAGTTTTCGACGCTAACCCTGCGCAGGGCAGCAGCCGCACGAGCTGCCGCGGGAGGCGCGACGACCGCGAGCGCACCCGAAGCCGACGCTTCGGCAGCACCGGAGGGCGGCGACGCCTCGCCGGCATCAGAGGGCTCTGACGCTGCGGAGGCCCCGGCCGACGCCGCGGAGGCTCCGGCGGACGCGGCCGAGGCTCCGGCCGAGGGTGCCGAGGTTGCCGAGGCTTCGGCCGAGGGCGCGGAGGGCGGCGACGCCTCTGCCCCGGCCAAGGCCGACCCGTCGACCGGCGCGGTCGCCGAGGCGCTCGGCGTGCCGGCCGATAAGGCCGCGCGCATGCTCGAGGCGCTCGACATCATC
>DASWOO010000812.1:0-1744 GCA_036404335.1 Kofleriaceae bacterium | reverse complement strand
CGCCCGGAGCAGGCCGCGGGCGTCGAGCGCGTCGAGCAAACTGCGCGCGTCGAGCGCGACTAGCAGGCTCGTCCGGCTCACGCCGAGCAAATCGCGCAGGCCGAGCCGGCGGCGCAGCCCGAGCAAGGCGCGCAGCCCGAGCAGGCGCGTCCGGCGCGCGCTGAGCAGGCGCGTCCGGCGCACGTCGAGCCAGCCGTGCAGGCCGAGGCGCGCCCCGAGCGTCCGGTCCGCCCGCCGTTCCGCAGCGAGCCGCGGCCCGAGCCGGTCCAGCACGACGACATCCTGTTTGGCGAGGCGCCTGCGCCGGCGCCCCGCCGCGATCACGTCGCGCGCGCCCCGCGGCCGCACGACGACGACGCCAAGCTCGTCTGGTTCACCATCAACGTCGGCCGCTCGAAGAACGCCGACCCCAAGTGGCTGATCCCGCTGCTCTGCCGGCGCGGCGGCATCTCGAAGAACGCGATCGGCAAGATCCAGATCTTCCAGCGCGAGACGCGCGTCGAGATCTCGCACGACGTCAGCGCGCGGTTTGCGGCGGCTGTCCGGGAGCCGGACACCAAGGACCGCAATATCCATATCGAGCCGGTCGACGACTTCGCCGTGTAGAACCCGGCTGCGGGCCCGTGGGGCTCCTCGCGCCGGGCTTCGAGCCTCGGCTGACTAGGTCGCGATCGCCGCGGACATGTCGTCGGCCGAGGCCGGCGTGGCGACCTGGGCGACCGCCGGCCGCGGGCCCGGCTGCAGGGTCGGCCAGGTCTGGCCGCTGCGCGGATCGATCAGCGTGACCTCGTCCTGGTAGACGCGCGCGGTCTGGTACAGCTGGCGGAGCGCCGCGAACAGCGGCATCGACTGGTAGCGCTCGGGGAACCGCTGCCTCAGCACCTCGCGGACCACGCGGCCCTGGCGCGTGCTGATCGTCGGGAACAGGTGATGCTCGGCGTGGAACCCGAAGTCCAGGGTCAGCCACTCGACGACGCGCGGCAGGGTCACGCTCAGCGAGTTGACCAGCGGGTCGTTGACCGGCGCGTCGGCCGGCGCGAGCGGCGACAGGTTGTGGTTGGTCATGATGAACGACATCACGATCACGTTGGCGACGATCAGCGGCAGCAGGTACACGAACACGAACGCGAGCGGCCCGACGAGGAACGCGACGGCGATCCACACCGACACGCCCGCCAGGGTCTCGATGATCGCCCGGCGGTGCAGGCTCGGCCGCATCATGCCGAGCCGCCGCGCCTTGAACAGCATCTGCGTGCTCTGGCCGGTGAAGCCGAACAGCAAGCTCGACAGCCCGGCGAGCCGGCGGCGGCCGATGCCGAAGTAGTCGGCCATGATCCGCGCGGCCGGCTGAGTCTTGTACTCCTCGAGCGTCGGGTACATGTCCGGATCGACGCCGGCGTGACCGGTGTGGTTGTGGTGAACGCGGTTATGCCACGCCATCCACAGCTGGGGCGACAGCGTGAACGGCAGCAAGCTGAGCCAGCCGACGACGCGGATCGCGGTTCGGCCGCGGACCACGCCGCCGTGCAGGGTCTCGTGGCCGACGAAGGTGATGCCGGCGAGGCAGACCCCGATCACCAGCGACGCCACGGGCCACAGCGGCGCCGGCACCCGACCCGTTGCCAGCGCCCACGCGATCGCCGCGATGATGCCGTAATGCACCGGCAGCCACAGCACGCGTGACCGCGCCGGCGCGAACGTCGAGGCCGGCAAGAGCGGCCGGATCTCGCGAGCATACGCCGAG
>DASWOO010000811.1:0-9690 GCA_036404335.1 Kofleriaceae bacterium | reverse complement strand
TGTGCGCCGTGTTCTCCGCCGCGCCGGTGTTCGGCTTCGTCCAGACCTGGGGCGCCAAGTTCGTGGTCCGCACGTTCCAGCTGGCGCAAAAGGACGTCGGTCACTTCCTGTGGCTGCCGCCGCTGATGTTCGATCTCGGCGTGATCCTGTTCGGCGACCTGGCGTCGCGCCAGCGCCGCGCGCCCGGCGCCCCGCCGCGTTTGCTGTTCGCGATCGGCGCGACCTGCGCCACGACGATCGCGATCCTGCCCCAGGTCGCCACGACCTGGCAGTCGATGATCGTGCTCGGCGTCGCGATGGCCGGCGGCGGCATCATGTACACGCTGATCACCGCGGACCTGCTCGCCCGTATCCCGCCCGGCGGCATCTCGCTCGCCGGCGGGATCCTCGCCGGCGCCCAGTCGCTGTCCGCGATCATCTCCGGCCCGCTGATCGGCCGGGCCGTCTACCGCTTCCACGACTACGACGCGGTCAGCATCGCCCTGGCGATCTGCGTCGTGCCCGGCGCCGTGCTCTGGCTCGCGTGGCGCCCGGCCGCACGCGGCCTCGAGCTGCCGCGCGCTCAGGCCACCGGCTGAATCCCGGGCGGCGCGGTGTCGTCGAGGATCTCGAACGCCGCGCGCGACGAGCGCAGCTGCAGGGTCTGGCCGCGCCGGCGCAGGCTCAGCTCGCAGCGCGCGAGCTTGGAGTTGAGGCAGATCTTGCTGCCGCCCGGCGGGTTGGCGTAGCGCAGCGCGACGAAGTCGCTGGCCGCGGCCGAGATCCGGATCGCGAGCTCGCCGGCCGGCCCCGAGGTCTCGAGCCGCCAGTCGCCCGACGCCGCGTCGTACCGGCCGCGGGCCCGCAGCGCGCGGCCGAGGCCGTTCCACGCCAGGGTCTCGCCGCCGAGCCGGAGCACGACCGGGCTCAGCGCCGGCGTCCAGATCGGGCCGAGCCGCAGCTGGGCGGTCGAGCACTCGAGGAACGCGTCGGGCGCCTCGTCGAACCCGGCGACCTGGCCCCAGGCGTAGCGATCGGTGTGCTTGGCGCCCCAGTTGTGGTTCTGGCTGCCGACCCAGTCGTCGATCGCGATCGCCTCGCCGTCGACGGTGATCGTCCCGGTGAACCGGGCGAGCGGCCGGCCGACCAGCAGCTTGGCCTTGGGCAGCGGCGCGCGATACAGCGCCTGGGGCAGGAACAGCAGCGGCGGCTGGCCGCCGGCGTAGCGCAGGTCCCAGGCGAGCGCGTGGCCGCCCGAGCTCGCCGCCCCGCGCAGCGCGCCGTCGTCGAGGGTGGCGTCGCCGACCACGACGGCGAGCCGGTCGGAGGCGAACCGGCACGCGGCGATCGGCAGCTCCTGCTTGACCGCGGTGATCCGCCCGGCCGCGCGATCGAACACGACCGCCCACAGCTCGCCGACGGCATCCGCCGGGCGGCCGTGCGGCGCGAAGATCGTGTAGCGGATCCAGAACGCGCGCCGTCCGCCCGGATCGTTCGCGCGCTGGAACCAGCTCTCGTAGTGCCCCGCTGCGCTGCCCGGCTGGTAGCGCGCGCCGTTCCAGCGATCCCGCTCTGACATCCGGCGAGTATGCGCCACCCGCGACGGATCCGGCGAGGTGGCTCAGGCGCCCGGCGCGTGGAAGTGGAACGGGTAGAGCACCTGGACGCCGGCCTCGTGCGGCGGCGGGAACGCGATCGACTTGACGACGCCGGCCAGGCAGCTCGCGACCTCGCCGTCGAAGCCCTCGCCCGAGGCGGCCTGGACCGAGCCGTCGGGGGAGATGAAGAACTGGACCTTGATGTCGCCGCCGAGCGTCGGGTGGGCGAGCAGCTGCTTCTCGTAGCAGTAGGTGATCTCGTTGATGTGCTGGCGGATGTAGCGGCGGACGATCGACTTGTCGTAGGTCGGCTGCGACATCACCGGCTGGCCGACGGTCGGCGGGGTCGAGATGTGGCCGCGGCCGGGCAGGCCGCCGTGGGTGCCGATCGTGAAGCCGCCGCCGGCGGGGCCGCCGATGCCGATCGTGTTGTAGCCGGCCGACGCGATCGTGCCGCACGCGCCGCCGAGGCAGCCGCCGCCCGGGCCATTGCCGCGGAGGCCGGCGCCGAAGTTGCCGCGGCCGCTGCCGGGGCCGAGCGGGCCGTCGATCGAGCCGTTGGCGTCGATGCCGTCGAACGCGGTCGAGTAGTCCGCGGTCGCGCCGATCGCCTGGATAGCGCTGCGCAGCGCCTCGGAGCCGAGCACGCCGGCGTTCTGCGCGGTCAGGATCGCGTCGCGCATGTTGGCGGGCGGCCGGTCGTCGTGATGCGCGACCTGCATGCGGCTCTTGTCGGTGCGGCTGGGGTCACCGGCCGCGCCCTCGGGCATCCGCATCCCGACCGAGCCGGCCACGACGCTCGCGCCGCCCTGGTCGCCCGTGGTCTCGGGCTCGCGCTCGGGGACGGGATCGAGCTGGGCGCTGCCCACGACGTGCATGCCGAGCGTGTCGTCGGTCGGCAGCTCGATCGACGACAGCGCCGCGTCGGGCGGGATCAGCTGGAGCAGCGCGAGGATGGCGAGGTGGACCGCGAGCGAGCCGGCGAAGTAGCCCAGCGCGCGGCGCTCGAGGTGGGCGAGCAGCGGCGCGGCGGCCTTGTGCGGGCGCGCCACCGACGACACCAGGAACGTCGCCTGGCCGGCGCGCGCCCGGATCCGCGCGCGGGGCGGGATCGGCAGCTCGATCGCGCCGGCGATCGACGCGCTCGGCCGGCCGGTGGCGACCTGAGCCAGCGGCGTGGTGACTCCGTCGAGGGTCAGCTCGCCGTCGATCCCGGCGCCGAAGTTGAACACGAAGCCGTCGCCGGCCGGGGCGATCAGCGGGAACGCGGCCGCCGGGGCCTCGGCGACCGCGAGCTCGACGCCCGGCGCGGTGCCGATCCGGTAGTACGGCGAGGTCCGCTCGCCGCGGATCCGCCAGGCCGCGACCGCGACGCTGCCGAGGCCGATCATCAGGCCGGCGAGCGCGAGCCAGTCGAGGCCGGCGCCGATCACGTTCGGGCGGAACGCGTGCGACGGGCGATGCTGGACCCGCACCCAGGTGTCGCGGCGCGCCTCGTTATCGGCGCTGCTGCGCACCGACGCGATGAACACGCCGGCGGCGAGCATCAGGCAGGCGATGCCGGTGGCGAGCAGGGCCAGGGTCGGCGTGCGGACCTTGCCGCTGCGCGGATCGAGGCAGTGCTTGACGTCGATCACCGAGTCGCCGAGCATCGCGGCGACCTCGATGGCGCGCGACGGCTCGAGGTCGTCGTCGGCCACCGCGGCGCGCGCGAGCAGATCGGGCCGGGCGATCGGCGGCGCCGGCGTCGACGACGGGACCGAGCGCAGGACCCGGACCGCGGGCGGCGCCGGGACGACCGGGATCGGCGGCGAGGTCCGCGGGCTGGGCGTGGTCGCGACCAGCCCGCCCGTCGAGCCGGCGGCCGCACGCGGCGCGATCGTGCCCGACGCCATCGGCGCCCGGGCGGCCTCGCCGATCGCCAGCTCGATCCGGACGTCGCCGAGCTGGATCACGTCGCCGGACCGCAGGGTCGCCTTGTTGATCCGCATGCCGTTGACGAACGTGCCCCGGGTCGAGCCCAGGTCGATCAGGCAGACGTCGCTGGGGTTGACCTCGAGCACGGCGTGCATCCGGCTGACCGAGTCGTCCTCGATCCGCAGGTGCGCCGACGGCACCTTGCCGATCTTGATCACGCTCGCGGCCAGCGTGTCCTCGCGGACGAACTGGCCATGTTGGAAGATACGGAATGTCAGGGCGAGCTTGGCTTTGGACATGGCTAACCTTCGTCGGGCGCGCACGCGCCGGCGCCCGGCCGCCCCGCGGTGGTCCGGCGCGCAACCGCGCGCGCAGCCCCTCCGCGGCCCGCTCGGCCAGCGCGACCGCGGGCGACGTGCCTCGCGATCGAAGGCTACGACAGCGGATCGCCAGTCCGGTTCCGCAATTCGCGGCCGGGCGATCGCTGCAACCTCGGGCGCGGCGCGGTGTCGGGTGTTACGATCACCGGGCATGGTTCACGCGCCGAGCCCGCTCGTGGTCCGCGGTCTCAAGGTCGCGCTGCCCGACGGCCGGATCCTGATCGATCAGGTCGACCTGACGATCGCCCCCGGCGAGGTCGTCGTGCTGCTCGGCGGCTCGGGCGCCGGCAAGTCGACGTTCGCCCGCGTGCTGTTCGAGCGCGAGGAGCTCGACGCCGCGGGCTTCGACGTCGTCGCCGCCGAGCTCGCGCTCGACCGCGATCAGCTCGGCCTGGTCCCGCAGCGCGGCGCGCTGTTCGATCACCTCGACGTCCGCGGCAACCTCGAGCTCGCGCTGCGCCACGGCCGGCCGCGCGGCGAGGCCAACGCTACGGCGGAGACCTGGCTGACCCGGGTCGGCCTCGATCCCGCGCTCGCCGCGCCCGGCACGCCGGTGACGCGGCTGTCGGGCGGCCAGGCCCAGCGGGTCGCGGTCGCGCGCGTGCTCGCCAGCCGGCGCACCCTGCTGTTCCTCGACGAGCCGTCGGTCGGCCTCGACCCGCACCGCGTTCGGATGCTGGCGCGGCTGATCCGCGACCAGGTCCGGGCGCTCGGGATCTCGGCGATCGTCGTCACCCACGATGTCGCGCTCGCGGCCGGCGTCGCCGATCGCCTGTTCCTCCTGTCGCTCGAGACCCGCAAGCTCGAGCAGCTGTTCGCCGACCGCTGGCCGGGCGCGCTCGAGGATCAGGCCCACGCCGCCGGGGTGCGCGGCCGCTGGCTGATCGAGCTCGAGGACGCGCTGGTCAGCCACCTCGAGGCCCACGGCGATCGCGCGCCGCCGTCCGGCCCGTCGCCGCCGCGCCGGCGAGCCGCGGCGATCGCGCGCCGGCTCGAGCCGATGATCGCGCCGTTCCGGGTCGCGGCGATCGCCGCCGCCCGGCTGCCCGGCCAGCTGCTGCGCCACCCGCGCGACCTCGCGATCGTCGCGCGCCGGGTCGCCGCGCAGACGCTGTGGCGGCCGCTGCCGTTCTACGCCGTGGTCTCGACGCTGATCGGCTACACCGTGCTGTTCGTGATCAGCAAGGTCGGCGGCGCCGGGGTCCGGCCCGACGCGCTGCTGCGCCAGATCGGCGGCAGCTACGTCGTCGCGCTCGCGCCCGCGCTGTCGGCGCTGCTGTTCGTCGCCGCCTCGGGCAGCGCGACCAACGCGTGGCTCGGCTCGATGAGCCTGACCAAGCAGACGCTCGCGCTCGACGCGCTCGGCGTCGATCGCCGCGCCTATCTGTGGGCGCCGGCGTGGCTCGCCGCCGCGCTGTGCTACCTCGCCGTCGCGGCGCTGTTCGCGCTCGGGATGATCGCCGGCGGCCTGCTGGTGTGCCGGAGCTACGGGATGGCCGGCGCGTGGCCGCTGCTGACCGGCGACCTGCTCGACCCGCGGCCCGAGCGCGTGGTGTACGCGGTGCGCGCCGGCTTCC
Organism: Kofleriaceae bacterium; assembly: GCA_036404335.1. Classification (GTDB taxonomy): domain Bacteria; phylum Myxococcota_A; class Polyangia; order Haliangiales; family Haliangiaceae; genus JABFXX01. The sequence goes on along the minus strand of DASWOO010000811.1, from coordinate 4,239 downwards.
TGATCTGGATGTACGCGTGGGGCATCGCCAGCGACGTGGTCGCCAAGGGCGGCGCGGCCAAGCCCGAGGCCGACGCGGTGACCCGCGGCATGACCGCGAGCGTGGTCGCGTGCACGCTGTGGGTCGTGGCGTGGGAGCTGGTGACGGTGCTCGCGGTGCTCGGCGCGTGAAGGCCGCGAGCGGCGCGGCGCTCGTCGTCGCCCACGTGCTCGGCTTCGCCGCGCTGGCCCGGCAGTGCCGCGGTCGCGAGCTGGTGGTCGAGCTCGCCGCGCCGCCGGCGTCGCCCGCGCTGGCGCTCGATGGCCACGTCCCCGCGGCGCTCGCCGATCGCGTCGAGATCACCGACACGCCGGCCGGCCCCGGGCTGCACCACCGCACGTGGCGCGTGCGCTATCGCGGCGGCGTCGAGCGCGAGGTCGGCGCGGCGCAGCTGGTCGGCCCGTTCCAGGATCGGCCGGCGTGCACCGGCCGGGTGATCGTCGGCCAGCGGCTGCTCGACGGCGGGCCCGGCACGGTCGCCGCCGCGATGCAGGCCGAGCTGACCTCGCAGCTGCGCGGCCTGTCGGTGTTTCCGATCGGCGACTTCGTCCGGCTCGACGCGCTGCACCTGCGCTGGGCGCGGCTCGAGCAGCACCCCGGCGAGCGCGCGCTGGTCGGCGCCGCGCCGCACGGCTATGTCCGCGCCGACGCGACCGTGGTGTTCGACCGGGTGCGCGTGCCGCTCGAGGTCGCGCTGGTCCCCGAGGTCGCGCGCGGCCGCCTGACGTTCCGGATCGCGGCGCACGCCGATCTGGCGTTCGACAGCGGCGCGATGCAGTGGCTGAGCGACAAGCTCGGCGCCGCGCGGATCGCGACCCGGCTCGCCCGCCGCCAGATCGACGACGCGCTGGTCACCGCGCTGGCGCCACCGCCGCCGTTCCAGCTCGCCGGTGGCCAGACCCTGCGGTTCGAGTACTGCGCCGAGCCGGTCGAGATCGCCGACGGGCGCTCGGGTGCGCTGCCGTTCAGCGTCGCGATCGGCCGCGCCGCGGATCCACGGATCCTGCCGCCCCGGCTCGGCCCGGGGCCGCGGCCCGCGCCGTCGGCGTCGACCAGCCTCGCGCTCGACCTCGACCTCGACGCGCTCAACGCGCTCTTGTTCGAGCTGTGGCGCGGCGGGTTCCTCGATCGCCAGCTCGCCGGCGCCGGGCTCGACCGCCGGTTCAACAGCGATCCGACGGTGACGAGCCTGCTCAGCCTGCGGCTCGCGCCGCCGACGTTGCGGTTGCCGCCGGTGCTGTCGGTCGCCGGCGCGGGACTGCGCCTGTCCGCCGAGGCCGCGGTCGCGATCCACGATGGCCAGGCCACGACGCACGGCCGGGTGTGGGGCGGGCTCGGCTTCCGGTTCGCGCCGCGCGGGGTGGTGCCGGTCACCGTCGAGCTCGACGAGCTGGCGCTGACCTGCGAGCGATCGCCGACTGTCCTCGCGGCGTGCTACGGCGATCTGGTCGCGGCGATCCGCGGCCGCAGCGACGAGCTGCACGGCGCGCTGACCCGGACGTTCGCACGGCTGCTGTCCGAGATCTTCGTCGGCCGGCTCGGCGCCGCGGGCCTGCCGGCCGAGCTCGAGGTCCGCGGCGTCACGCCGAGCGTGACCGCGACCGCAACCAACGCGACGCTGCACCTCGAGCTCGACGCCGCGGTGAGGTGAGCTGGGGCCGTCGTGCCCCGGCATTCATGAGGCGCGCGTGACGAGCGACGAGCGATGCGATCGAAAATAACCGCTGCGGCTACAAGCATTAATAGTTATTCGGATTGGCGACGATTCCCTACCCGCGAAAATCGTCACTCTGATCAACAGCTTTCATTTCCCCTCCTGAAGGTGCTTGTTAGCCTTGTGTCATGGGCGACCACCTCGCGAGGCACGGGCACGCAGAACGCAACCTCTCGACCGAGACCAAGCCGACGGTCGAGATCGATCCGCAGCAGCTGAGCCAGCTGCTGCACGATGACGACGGGCCGTCGCCGGGGGGCTCGCACAAGCTGGCGCACACCCGGCGGCGCGGCGCGCCGGTCCCGCCGTGGGAGGAGTGGGACGACGCCGGTCCGCACTTCGCGGCGGAGCTCGCGCCCGAGCGCACCGACATCGCGACGATCGCGATGCGGCCGTTCCGGGCGCAGGTCGCCTCGACGATCGATCCGCCCAACCGGCGGCGGTCGACGACCGCGCCGTCGCTGCACCGCCACGGCGTGGTGACGATGCCGCCGCTGTCGGCGCTCGCCGCGCCGGACAGCTCGTCGAGCACGCTGCAGCCGCCGCCGGAGCCCGCACCCGAGCCGGCGGCGGCGTACTCGTATCAGCCGCACCTCGCGCGGGTCCAGCGCGTGCCAGAGGATCAGGCGCCGCGGTTCGCTCGCGCGTCCGAGCCGACGACCGATCATGGCGACTGGGTCGTGCTGGTCACCAGCCGGATCCACACCGAGGCCATCGACCCGCGCGACATCGTCGATAGCCACGCCGCGCCCGAGACCGTCGTGCAGACCGTCCGGATCCCGGACATCGCCGGCCTGGTCGCGGCGGCCGATGCCCATGCCGCCGCGGCCGAGGTCCACGTCGCCGCGGCCGAGGCCCCGGCGGACGCCATGGACGCCACGCCGGTGGCGATCGACGACGCGATCGATCATGCGATCGACCAGGCGCTGGGCGACGCGCTGGACGACGCGCTCGATGACTCGCTGGACGACGCCTTGGACGACGCGCCCGCGGCGGTCAACGCCATCCCCGAGCCCGAGCCCCCGCCCGCGCCCGTCCCCGCGGTCGTCCGCGAGCCCGATCCGCCCGAGCTCGCGAGCTTCCCAACCCGCTCCGTCGAGATCCCGATCATCTCCCGCGAGCCGGCCGACGCGGCCTACCCCGAGCCGTCGATCATCGTCGCCGCCGATGCGTCGGCGCTGGCCACGCTGCCGACGCCGTCGCTGCAGATGTGGCCGCTTGCTTCCGAGCCCGCGCCCGAGCCCAGCGCCGAGCAGGTCATCGCCCTCGCGCTCCGCGACCTGGTCGCGCTCGACGCCGCCCTGCCCCGCGGCCACACCCGGCCGATCACCACCATCGCCCGCACCGCGCTGGCCGCGCACCCGGCGCGCCGGATGGTTCGGGTCCGCCACGTCGCCGCCGCGCTCGCCACGCTGATGGTCGTGCTCGCCGCGCTCTACGCGCTCGCCAGCGTGATCTTCTGATCAGGCCCGCGGCGCTTATACAAGTGCGATCACGGACCGAGATCCGCCGGCCCGGCCGGGTACGATCGTGTACGCTGGTGTCATGCGCGCCCTCGGGCTGGTCTGTCTCGCCGCGAGCCTGGCGGGCTGCCTCTGGCACAAGGCCACGCCGGTCACCGTCGACAGCGTGCCGCCGGCGCCCCCGCCGCCGCTGCCGTGCATCAAGGCGCCGGAGGACGCGCCCGCCGGGATCCGCGCCGCGAGCGTCGACGGCCAGCGCGTCAGCTACTGCGTCGGCGACGGTAACGCCCAGTGCTTCGGGTTCGACGTCGCGACCGGCGTGCTCCAGGTGCTCGCGGCGCCGCCCGCGCCCGGCCCGTCGAGCGCCGCCCACGTCACCGTCACCAACCCCGACCTGCAGGTCTGCCGCGCCGCCGAGTGCAAGGCGATCACGCCGGCCGTGCTGCCCAACGCCAGCCGGCTGCATGCGACCACGAACACCGACGGCTCGTTCGCCGTCGTGCTGCTGGGCGACGCCGATCGCGGCCGCGGCTACGCCGAGGTCTGGGACGTCGCGAAGAGCCGACGCACCGCCGCGTTCTTCTACGCGCGCGGCGAGTTCCGCTGCGGCGAGGTCGACCTGATCGGCGACTCGATCTACATCTCGGCCAGCACGTGCAGCGGCCCGGCCGCGCGCGCCGCGCTCTACACCCTGCGCGGCCGCAAGATCGCCAACGTCGGCGGCAAGGAGTTTGGCTCGTACGGCGGCGCCCATGTCCAGGTCGCCGGCACGACCTGGGCGTTCCTCGAGGAGAACGGCAACCGGCTCGTGCTGCAGGACGTCGCCAGGGGCAAGCTGATCAAGACGATCGACACCAGCGCGCTGTGGACGCCCGACGGCTCGACCAGCCCGACCGCGATGGGCAACCCCGGCGAGAGCGCGCTGGTCAAGCTCGGCGACGGCCGGCTCGCGATCGTCGCCGGCACGCCGGCCAACGGCAACCTCGCGACCGTCGACCCGGTGTCGGGCGAGGTCAACGTCCA
>DASWOO010000810.1:0-8514 GCA_036404335.1 Kofleriaceae bacterium | reverse complement strand
TAGCCCTTGATCAGCGTCTTGACTCCGAGCTTGTCGATTTCGTGCTTGTGCAGCAGCAGCTTGCGGATCCGCGCGACCTCGTGCTGCCAGCGGTTGGCCTGCATGTACTCGTTGATCTGGATGCCATGGACGAAGGCCTGGCCGCGCGAGATCTCGACCCAGCCGTCGGCGATGGTCACCCGGCCCTCGCGCAGGCTCTTGACCTCGGAGCCGACGAGGACCACGCCGGCCTCGTGCCGCTCGTGGATCTGGAAGTCGTGCGTCGCCTTACGGTTGCTGGCGATGACGCGGACGGTATCTGCGGCGGGCTTGGACATTACCACTCGCCGACGTTGGCCATGCTCGTCCACGGCTCGGCCGGGGCGAGCGCGTTGCCGCGCTGGAGGAGCTCGACCGAGATCCGATCGGGCGAGCGGACGAACGCCATCCGGCCATCGCGCGGCGGCCGGCTGATCGGGTACCCGGCGTCGATCAGCCGCTGGCACGCGGCGTAGATATCGTCCACCTCGTACGCGACGTGGCCGAAGTTGCGGCCGCCCGTGTACGCTTCGGTCTGATCCCAGTTGTGCGTTAGCTCGATCTGCGGCGAATCCCCCTCGCCGTGCTCGCCCAGGAACACCAGGGTGAACCGGCCTTGCGCGCTGTCGCGGCGCCGGACCTCCGTCAGGCCGAGCCCTTCGCAGAAGAACCGCAGCGCAGCCGGCAGGTCGTGGACCCGGATCATCGTATGCAGGTAGCGCATAGCGTTTCGTTAGCAGATTTTGGGTATCCTGCGCGCGATGAGCGAGCCCAACGCCCTCGTGAATTTTCGCCTCGACCGCGACCGTCCGATGCGAATCAAATGGCACGCGACCGATGGCGTGCCAGGCGATGGCTACAAGGCCCAGGTCACGTCGATCAAGCTCGACGATGGCTCGACCCTGCAGATGGACTCGACCGCGATCCTCGAGCAGACCGCGCCCGACGCTGCGGGTGGCATCGGCGCCTACCTCGTGACGTTCAACGGCATGGTCGGTTACGCCAGCGACCACCCCGACCGCAGCCGGATCGACAAGCTCGATAGCGAGGAGATCGCGTTCGAGATCGTGTTCCTGAGCGAGGACGGCCGGGTCGCCGTGCTCGGCGAAGACTACGAGATCCGCGAGCACCCCCGTGCGATGGCGCACAAGCTCAGCAAGAACCGCCCGCCCAGCCACGCCGATACCGGCACCGGCACCGGCCAGGACTGACCCGGCCGGCGGCGCGGGCTACTGCAGCCCGCCGCCGAGCACCCGGTACAGGGTCACCCGGTTGCCGAGCACGGCGAGCTGGGTCGCCACCAGCGCGCTCTTCGCCGTGTACAGCGCGCGCTCCGAGATCAGCGTGGTCAGGAACGTGTCGACGCCGGCCTTGTAGCGCGCCTGGGCGAGCTCGAAGCCCTTGCCGGCGGCCTCGACCAGGGCGACCTGGGCCTCGAGCTGCTCGACGATCGTGCCGCGGGTCGCCAGCGCGTCGCTGACCTCGCGGAACGCGGTCTGGATCGCCTGCTCGTAGCTGGCGATCATGATCTGCTTCTGCGCCTCGGTGTACGCGAGGTTCGCCCGGTTGGCGCCGCCGCGGAACAGCGGCAGCGCCAGGGCCGGCGCCAGGGTGAACACCGCCGCGGGGCCGGTGAACAGCGCGCCCAGGGTGGCGCTGGCGATCCCGCCGCTCGCGGTCAGGGTCAGCGACGGGAAGAACCGCGCCCGGGCCTCGCCGATGTTGGCGTTGGCCGACATCAGGTCGTGCTCGGCGGCCTGGACATCGGGCCGGTCGAGCAGCACGGCCGACGACAGCCCGGCCTGGACGTCGACGAACCAGTCGAGCTGCGCCGGCAGCACGTCGGGCATCAGGCCATCGTCGATCGGCCCGCCCGCCAGGAGCTCCAGCGCGTTCTTGTCCTGGGCGAGCGCGGCCGTGAGCAGCGCGATGTCTGCCCGCGCCTGCTGGTACACCGTCTCGGCCTGGTAGACGTCGCCGCGGTTCGACGTGCCGCCGCCGACCAGCTGCTCGGTCAGGTCCATCGTCCGCTTCGAGCTGTTCGCGGTGTCGCGCGCGATCGCCAGCCGGCTGCGGTCGGCCGCGAGCGTCAGGTACGCGCTCGCGGTCTCGGCGATGAGGCTGATCCGCGTCGCCTTGGCGGTCTCGATCGTCGAGAAGTACGCCTGGAGCCGCGCATCGGACAAGCTCTTGAGCCGGCCGAACACGTCGATCTCCCAGGTCGCCATCCCGGCGCCCGCGGTGTACGCCGTGATCGTCGCGGTGTCGTTGCCCGGGCCGACGATCGTCCGCGTGCTGGTCAGGCCGGCGATCGCGTCGATCGACGGCAGCGCCTGCGCCCGCTGGATCCGGTACTGCGCGCGCGCGGCTTCGATGTTGAACGCCGCCTTGCGCAGGTCGCGGTTGCGGGCCAGCGCCAGCTCGACGATCTTCTGCAGCTTGCCGTCGCGCACGAACGACCGCCACGGCAGCTGCTGGGCCGGCTGGCCCTGCGCGGCCTGCTGACCCGCCTGCTCCGCCGCGTTGTCGGCGGCGAAATTCGCCCGCACCGGCAACGCCGGGCGTTCGTACTTCGGCGCCATCGACCAGCAGCCCGCCACGCCGGTCAGGGCCGTCAGGGCGAGCGCCTTCAGGGAATACCGGGTCACGTCGGGAGCCGCTTTCCGCGCACGAGCTTGCGCACCAGGATGAAGAACACGGGGACGAGGAACACGGCCAGGATCGTGCCGGTCAGGGTGCCACCGACGATGCCGGTGCCGATCGCCACGCGGCTGTTGGCGCCGGCGCCGGTCGACACCGCGAGCGGGATGACGCCGGCGATGAACGCCAGCGAGGTCATCACGATCGGCCGCAGCCGGAGCTTGGCGCCGGTCACGGCCGCGTCGATCGCCGAGGCGCCGCGGTGATACGCCTCCTCGGCAAACTCGACGATCAGGATGGCGTTCTTGGACGCCAGGCCGATCGTGGTCAGCAGCGCGACGCGGAAGTACACGTCGTTCTCGAGCCCGCGGAGCTTGGCCGCGAGCACCGCGCCGACGACGCCGAGCGGGATCACCAGCAGCACCGAGAACGGCACGGACCAGCTCTCGTACAGCGCCGCGAGGCACAGGAAGATCACGAGGATCGAGATCGCGTACAGGGTCAGGGTCTGGCCGCTCGCCAGCCGCTCCTGGTACGACAGGCCGCTGAACGCCGACGTCGTGCCCGGCAGGGTCTTGGCCGCGCCTTCGATCTCGTCGAGCGCGGTGCCCGAGCTCTGGCCCGGCGCCGCCTGGCCCTGGATCAGGTAGGCGGCGAGGCCGTTATAGCGCGACAGGGTCTCCGAGCCGTACGTCCAGTTGGTCGACGAGAACTCCGAGAACGGCGTCATCGCGCCGGACTGGCCGCGCACGTACCACGCCCTGAGATCCTCGGGCTTGCTGCGGTACGGCGCGTCGCCCTGGAGGAACACGCGCTTGACGCGGCCCCGGTCGATGAAGTCGTTGATGTACACCCCGCCCCACGCCGCGGTCAGCGTGTTGGCGATGTCGACCGCGGAGATGCCGTGCGCCGACGCCTTGGCCTGATCGACGTTGACGTTGAGCTGGGGGGTCTCGGGCAGATCGCCGCGGCGCACCGCCACGAGCTTGGGGTCCTTGGCCGCCAGGCCGAGCAGCTGGTCGCGCGCCTGCGATAGCTGGGCGCGGTCGGTCCCCGCCGTCGCCTGCAGCTCGAAGTCGAAGCCCTCGGACTGGCCGAGGCCCTGGATCGCCGGCGGGGTCAGCGCGAACACCTGGGCGTCGCGGATCGCCTGCAGCATGCCGGTCGCGCGGTTCGAGATCGCCGCGGCCGTGTTGTCCTTGCCCTCGCGCTTGTCCCAGTCGGCGAACTCGATGAACGCCATGCCGGCGTTCTGCCCGTTGCCGATGAAGTTGAAGCCCGAGACCGTGAACATCGACGACATGTTCTTCTTCTCGAAGCCCAGGTAGTGCTGCTCGACGGTCTTGCTGACCTCCTGCGTGCGCGACAGCGACGCGCCGGACGGCAGGGTCCACAGCGCGAAGCCGATGCCCTGATCCTCGGGCGGCAGGAAGCCGGTCGGCAGCCGGGTCAGGACCAGCGCCATCGCGGCGACGATCAGGCCATACGGCAAGAGCCACTTGATCGGCCCGCGGGTCATCCACGCGACCACGCGCGCGTAGCCGCCGGTCATCCGATCGAAGCCGCGGTTGAACCAGCCGAACGGGCCGCGCTGGGTCGCGTGATCGTGGTGGGTCAGGCGCAGCAGCGACGCGCACAGCGCCGGGGTCACGGTCAGCGCGACGAACACCGACAGCAGCATCGACGTCACGATCGTGATCGAGAACTGGCGGTAGATGACGCCGGTCGAGCCGGTGAAGAACGCCATCGGCAGGAACACCGCCGACAGCACGGTCGCCACGCCGATCAGCGCGGCGGTGATCTCCTTCATCGATCGCACCGTCGCGTCGAGCGGCGAGAGCTTCTCGTCGCGCATCAGGCGCTCGACGTTCTCGACCACGACGATCGCGTCGTCGACGAGCAGGCCGATCGACAGGACGAGCCCGAACATCGTCAACGTGTTGATCGTGTAGCCGAGCACCCGCAGCACGCAGAACGTGCCGAGCATGACGACCGGCACGGCGATCACCGGGATCAGCGTCGCGCGCCAGCTCTGGAGGAACACGAACATCACGACGATCACGAGCAGGATCGCCTCGATCAGGGTCTTGACGACCTCCTCGATCGACAGCCGGATGAACTTGGTGCTGTCGAACGGGTACGAGATCTTCCAGCCCGGCGGCATGATCCGCGCGTAGCTGCTGGCGACCTTCTTGACGTTGTCGGCGACCTCGAGGGCGTTGGCGTTGGGCGCGAGCAGGATCGCGCAGCCCGACGCCGGGTGGCTGTTGAGCCGCACCGTCACGTCGTACGACTCGTTGCCGAGCTCGACGCGGGCGACGTCCGACAGCCGGACGTTCGCGCCGGTCGCGTCGTACTTGAGGATGATGTCGCGGAACTGCTGCGCCGTGTGCAGCTTGGACTGCGCGGTGACCGTGGCGTTGAGCTGCTGGCCCTCGACCGCCGGCTGGGCGCCGATCTTGCCCGCCGAGACCTGGACGTTCTGCGTCAGGATCGCGTTCTCGACGTCGCCCGGCATCAGGTTGAACGACAGGAGCTTGGCCGGGTCGAGCCAGATCCGCATCGCGTAGCTCGAGCCGAACACCTGGATGCTGCCGACGCCATCGACGCGGGCGATCGAGTCCTGCATCGTGCTGGCGAGGAAGTCCGAGATGTCGCCGTTGCTGGCCTTGTCCGACTCGTCGGACACGCCGACGATCATCAGGAAGTTCGACTGCGCCTTGGTGACGACGATGCCGGCCTGCTGCACGGCCGGCGGCAGGCGCGGCACGGCCTGCTGGACCTTGTTCTGGACCTGGACCTGCGCCACGTCGGGGTTGGTGCCCTGCTTGAACGTGACGCTGATGTTCGCGCTACCCGACGAGCTCGACGTGCTCGAGAAGTACAGCAGGCCGTCGATGCCGGTCAGCTGCTGCTCGAGCACCTGCGTGACGCTGTTCTCGACCGTCTCGGCCGAGGCGCCCGGGTAGCCGGCGGAGATGCTCACGCTGGGCGGCGCGACGTCGGGGTACTGCGCGACCGGCAGCGCCATGATCGACGCGGCGCCGGCGAGCATGATCACGATCGAGATCACCCACGCGAAGACCGGGCGGCTGGCAAAAAACCTGGCGAGCATGGCTCAGTGCTCCTTGGCAGGTGGCGCCGGGGCCGGCGGCGCCGAGGAGCCCTTGGCCGCGGCGGCCGCGGGCTGCGCCGCGGCGGGCGCGGGTTGCGACGGCTTGGCGCCGGGCGCGGGTTGCGTGGGCGGCGCCGCCGGCTTGTCGGCGGCGGGTGCAGCACCGGAGGGCGGCGCGCCGGCGGGTGCAGCGCCGGCGGGTGCCGCGCCGTCCGCGGGGTGCGGGACGATCTCGGTCGCGTGCACCGGCATGCCCGGGCCGATCTTGTTGAGCCCCTCGACGATCAGCTTGTCGCCGTCCTTGAGCCCGCTGGTCACCAGCCAGCGATCGCCGATCGCGCGGTCGGCGACCAGCGTCCGGACCTCGACCTTGTCGCCGGCGCCGACCACCATCGCGGCCGCGTTGCCCTTGGGGTCGCGGGTGATGCCCTGCTGCGGCGCCAGGATCGCCGTGGTCGCCACGGCCTGGTCGAGCGCCGCGCGCACGTACATGCCGGGCAGCAGCGTGTCGTTCGGGTTGGCGAACGTCGCGCGCAGGGTCACCGAGCCGGTCGCCTCATCGACCGCGACCTCGGAGAACTCGAGGGTGCCTTCCTTGTCGTAGGTCGTCCCGTCGCCGAGCTTGAGCTTGACCTTGGTCGTGCCCTGCTGCAGCTGGCCCGAGCTCATCGCCGCGCGCAGCCGCAGCCGCTCCTCGCTCGACTCGGTCAGGTCGACATAGATCGGGTCGAGCGCGCGGATCGTCGCCAGCGGCGTCGGCTGGTTCGCGGTGACCAGCGCGCCCGGCGTCACCGCCGACTTGCCGATCCGGCCCGAGATCGGCGCGCGGATCGCCGTGTACTGGAGGTTGATCGCCGCGAGCTGCAGGGCCGCCTGGCGCTGCGCCACGCCGGCCTGCGCCAGCTCGTACGCCGCGCGCGCGTCCTCGGCCTCCTGCTTGGACACGCCCTCGATCTTGACCAGGTCGGCGAACCGCTCGGCCTTGACCTTGGCCGACGCCAGGGTCGCCTTGGCCGCCGCGACATCCGCCCGGGCCTCCTCGACCGTCGCGGCGTACTGCGCCGGGTCGATCTGGTAGAGCACCTGGCCGGCCTTGACCTTAGCGCCCTCCTCGAAGGTGCGGGCCTTGAGGATGCCCGAGACCTGCGGCCGGATGTCCGACGCCAGCGACGCGGTGGTCCGCCCCGACAGCTCGGTCTGGATCGTCACCGACTCGGTCTTGAGCGTGACCACGCCGACCTCGGCGGCGCGCGGCGCACCGCCCATGCCGGCCGGCGGCCCTTCACCGCCCGGGGGCGCGTTCTTGCAGCCCGACAGCGCGCTGCCGGTGGCGGCGCAAATAACAGGAATGATCCAAAGGCTCGATCTCATGGCGCGACTCGCTCCGTGATGTACCACCATGCCCCAGTGGCGCGGTCGACGAATGTGCTGGTTTGGCGGCATAGAGGGCTTCTCGTTACAGGGCTGCGGGAATCCAGAAGTCTCGGGGATACAGGCGATGCAGCACGGCGGCCTTGCCGACCGCGGCGTGCAGGTAGGCTTCGTACGCGGCGAGCTGCTTGGCGGGGCCGATGACGAAGCTGACGCCGTCTTGGACGGGCGCAGCCGCAGGGCGCAGGCCAGGCAACACCTTGGCGTAGACCCCGGGCATGCGCGCGGCGAGCTCGTGCGCCAGATCCGCGCGCCGGGCCAGCGCGATGACCTTGGCGCGGAACGCCTTGACCACGTCGGGCGTGATGCCATCGGCCACGTCGCCGGCCATCGCCGACGCCCGGCCCTCGTAGCTCGACGCGGCCCGCGAATCGAACGCCGCCGCCACCGCGTAGCGCGCGATGTTGTCGTCGATGCTTCCTGCGCTGCTGGCCGCCTGGAGCTGGCCGATCACGAACCGCAGGGTCTGCGGCAAGAGCGGGCAGCGCTCGGCGTAGTACTCGATTTGGCCCTGCGCGACGACCGGGTGCACGCCGTTGGAGTAGGCCAGGCCGGCGGCCCAGGTCTTCATGAACAGGCTGTGCGCGCCGTGGCCGGCGAACTTGTTCGACGCCAGGTAGTCGAGCACCGCGTCGTCGGACGTATCGGTCAGCGCAGTCGCCGCCGCGCTGTTGACGAACACGCCGCTCGACGTCGCCGGGTCGACCAGGCCGACGTAGGTGATCGCCGCGCCGCTGTGCTCGCGTGCGGCGAGCCGCTCGGCGATCGGCCGACGTGCGGCGTAGGCCTGCTTCGCGCGCGGCGCGGGATCCAGCTGGCCCGCCAGCCTGGCGAGCTCGCCGGCGATCGCCGCGCGGCTCGCGGGCGCGTCGACCTCGACGATCCGCGCGTGGCTCGCCCCGATCACCGCCGCGCGCACGCCGCGCAGCTTGGCGAGCGCCACCGGCGCGCCGAGCGCCAGATCATGCGCCATCTGCCGGCACAGGTACGCCCAGTCCGCCGCGAGCGAGTCGTCCGGCAGCTCGGCGATCAGCGCATGCAGATCGGCCAGCGCCTTGTCCGCCAGCACCCGCGCTCTGGGCGACAGCCCCACCAACCCCGGCGCCGCCTTCGCCGCCTTCGCCGACGGGCCGGTCAGCGCGCCGAGCTGTGCCCGCGACCCACGAACGGCCGCCAGCTTGCCGAGGAAGCCGGTGACCTCCGCCGTCACCGCCGGGTCCTGCGGGTCGAGCAGCATCCAGCGCAGCCGGTGCAGATCGTGCGCCCGGGTCAGGAACGACCGGGTGTGCAAATGCAGCGGGCTGGCCTGA
>DASWOO010000809.1:0-9553 GCA_036404335.1 Kofleriaceae bacterium | reverse complement strand
GGAACCTGCCAGTTTGGATTTCTTCTTCGCGGCCGGCGTCGCGAGCGGAGGGCGCACGGTCGCGGTGATCGCGCGCCCGGGGACGAGGTAGGCCTTCGCCGCCGCGGCGACATCGGCGAGTGCGACTGCCTTGATCGCATCGTCGTAGCCGGCCCACGAGGTCCAGCCCAGGCCGTAGGCCTCGTGGTAGGCGATGGCGTTCGCGATCGCGGAGCGGCGCTGCATCGCGATCTGGTGGCTGCCGATCAGGTAGCTCTTCGCCCGCTCCAGCTCGTCGGCGGTGATGCCATCCGCGGTGACCTTCGCGAGCTCGCCGCGGACCGCACCGACGGCCTCTTCGAGCTTCTCGGGCGAGCACGACAGGTAGACCGCGACGAACCCCGGGTCGAGGCCCTCGACCGAGTGCGCCGAGACCCGGTAGACCAGCGCCTGGCGGTCGCGCAGCTCGGCGAACAGCCGGCCGCCCTGGCCGCCGAGGATCGCGACCAGGACCTCGAGCGCGAACCGGTCGGGCGCGTCGACCGTCGCGCCGGGGAAGCCGACCACGAGGTGGGCCTGCGCGCGATCGAGGTAGCGATAGACCTCGCGGTCGGCGTCGCTCCGGCCGTCGACGATCAGCGGCGCGATCGCCGGCGCCTTCGCCGCGGCGGCCTTGGCGACGCCGCCGAACCGCCTGGTGACCTCGGCGATCACCTCGTCGAGCTCGACGTCGCCGACGATCGCCAGGGTCAGGCCCGACACCGGGTAGCGATCGCGATAGAACGCGCTCAGCTCCGCGCGCGACAGCCCGCCGATCGCGTCCGCGGTGCCGAGCGCGTCGCGGCTGTACGGGTGCGCGCCGTACAAGGCCTCGCCGAACAGCCGGAACGCGACCTGGCTCGGGCTCTGGCCCTGCGCGACCTGATCCTCGAGCAGCAGCTTGCGCTCGCGGCTCAGCTCGGCCGCCGGCCACGCCGGGGTCAGCACGCAATCGGCGAGCAGCGCCAGGCCCGGCTGCCACGACCGCGCCAACCACTCGGCCGACACGCCGAAGCTGTTGCGGCCGGACACCGCCGACAGCGCGCCGCCCAGCCGGTCGATCTGATCGGCGATCTGCTGCGCGTCGCGCCCGGCGCAGCCGCGGGTCAGCATCCGCGCGATCAGCGCCGACGCCCCGGCGTGCGCGGCGTCCTCGAGCCGCTGGCCGCCGCGCCACACCGCGCGCATCGCGACGATCGGCACCGACGGATCGCGGCGCACGACCACGGTCAGCCCGCTCGGCAGCACGACGCGGCGCTCGGTCGCGATCGGCGCCGGCGCCGGCGCCGGGGGCAGCGCCTTGCGCACCCGGGTCTCGGCCTGCTTGGCCCACGCGCGCGGCGTCAGCTTCTTGCCGCGCGGCGGCGGCAGGATCGCCGCGACGCTGGCGTTGCCGGCGTGGACGTAGCGCTGCAGCACGCCGGCGACGTCGTGGCGGCGGACCGCGCGCACGCGATCGAGGTAGACGTGGCCGAACTGCGGGTCGCCGGCGACCAGGGCGTGCCAGCCCAGCGAGCGCGCCCGGCCCTGCACGGTCTCGAGCTGGCGGACCTGGGCGGTCTCGACCGCGATCCGCGCCTTGTCGAGCTCGGCCGAGCCGAGGTCGGCGGCGAGCGCGGCGCTGCGCTCGATCAGCGCGCCGAGCCCGGTCGCCACCGCGGTCGGCCGCACTGTCGCCGACAGCACCAGCAGCCCCGGGTCGCGCAGCGCGTGCAGGTGGGCGTACGCGCTGGTCACCAGCTCGTCGCGGTCGCGCAGCTCGCGCGGCAGCCGCGCCGACTCGCTCTGGCCGAGCAGGATCGCGGCGACGTCGAGCGCGGCGACGTCGGGGTGGCGCAGCGCCGGCACGTGGAACCCGACGGCGAGGTACGCCTCGGCCACCTCGCGGTGCGCGCAGCTCGCGCGCGGCTCGGTCTGCGCCGGCTCGGCCGCGATCCGCCGCGCCGGCCGGCCCGACGGCATCGCCCGGAACCGCCGGCCGACGCTGCGGTGGACCCGCTCGGGATCGACGTCGCCGGCGACGACCAGGGTCAGGTTGTCGGCGACGTAGTAGTTGCGAAAGAACGCGACCAGCTCGCGCTCGCCGATCCGCGCGACCGCCTCGGCGGTGCCGATCACCGGCCGGCGGTACGGGTGGCTGACGAACGCGGTGGCGAACAGGCTCTGCGCCACGCTGCGCGCCGGATCGTCGCTGCCGTGGCGGATCTCCTCGAGGATGACCTCGCGCTCGCGGGCCAGCTCGTCGCGATCGACCAGCGGCTCGATCAGCGCGTCGCCCAGCGCGTGGATCGCCGTGTAGACGTGATCGCGGCCCAGCACGGCGTGGTAGACGGTGTGATCGAACGCGGTCCAGGCGTTGATGTCGCCGCCGCCGCGCTCGATGCCGCGGGTCAGCTCGCCCAGGCCGTAGCCCGCCGAGCCCTTGAACAGCATGTGCTCGACGGCGTGCGCCATGCCAAGCTCGTGCGGCGCCTCGTCGGCCGAGCCGACGCCGACCCAGGCCTGGACCGCGGCGACCGGCGCCGCGTGGCCCGGGGCGACGTGGAGGGTCAGCCCGTTGTCGAAGCGGTAGGTGTGAACGTCGTGCACGGCGGATCCTGCAGCGAGCGCGCCGAGGACGAGCGCCGCGAAGCGACGATGATAGGCACGGGGCCGTGAGCCTGGCATCTTTTGGACGTCCGCGCGCAACATAGCCCGGGGTCCCGTACAATTGCGAATCGCCCCGTGATCGCGCACCCGCCCACCTTGACCACGGCGCGGCTGATGCTGCGCGAGCTGGTGCCGGGCGACGCCGCGGCGGTCGCCGCCGGCGCGGGCGATCCCAGCGTTGCCCAGTACCTGCTTCAGGTTCCGTCGCCCTACCCGGTCTCGCTCGCCCGCAACTGGGTGCTGCACCGCATCGAGTGGTGGCAGCTCGCCCGCGGCGTGACCTACGCCATCGCGCCGGTCGCGTCGCCGAGCCAGCTGCTCGGCACGGTCAGCCTGCGGCGCTACCTGCGCGACCGCCGCGCCGAGCTCGGCTACTGGCTCGCCGCCGGCGCGTGGGGCCAGGGCTACGCGACCGAGGCCGCCGGCGCCGCGATCGACTTCGGGTTTCGCCAGCTCGGCGTCGCGCGGATCTACGCCCAGGTCATCGCCGGCAACCGCGGCTCGCTGCGCGTGCTCGACAAGCTCGGCATGATCCGCGAGGGCGTGCAGCGCGGGCACGTGTTCAAGGCGCGCCGACTGCACGACATCGTGCTTTACGGGCTATTGCGTGACGAGTGGGACGCGCGCTGACGGGCAATCGCAAATCCGACTGCGATAACGCCACCGGCCGCGATCCAGAGTCCGATGTCGAGTCCGCCGCGGGTATTGGCGTTCGGCACGCGCGCCAGGTGCGGGCCCTGCGCCGCGGGCGCCGGCGTGGCCAGCATCACCACGGCGAAGCCGACCGCGCCGACCACGGCCATGACCAGCGCCGCGAGCCACAGGCCGCGCGGCACCGGCTTGCGGGTCTGCCGGCCGACCGAGACGATCTCGGCCAGCCGCTGGTCGCGGTCGGGAGCAGCCATCTGGCTGGATTATCACCTCCCGGAGCGCCACCGGGGCGTCCAGTCGCCAGGGGCTGGGACGCGCGGCTCCGATCCTACCCTGGAGCCTGTTTACTTACATCGATCGGTTCTCCAGAGTTTCGCGCAGTTAAGCCCGCTGCGCAGCGAACGGACACGGCACATGCGTTGCTTAACACCGCTGTCATGAACAAGCTGCTGACTGTTGCGCTGACCCTGCCGCTGATGGCGTGCGTGATCGGCCAGGATGGATCCACCGGCGACGACACGTCTGGCAGCGGCAGCAACGCCGGCAGCGGCAGCAACGCCGGCAGCGGCTCGGGCACCGGCTCGGGCACGGGCTCGAACGACGGCCTGGCGCACATCACCGCCTCGGCGACCTGGTCGGACACCTTCGCGATCGCCAAGCCGACCGTGATCGACCCGGGCGTCACGATCACCGTGCCGGCGAGCGCGAAGATCACGCTCGCGTCCACCGCGTACCTCAACGTCAAGGGCACGCTGAACGTCCAGGGCGCCAAGGGCACCGAGGTCAGCATCGGCCCGGTCACCGCCGGCGACCACCACGAGGGCATCACCGTGATGTCGGGCGGCACGCTGACCATGACGTACGCCCACCAGATCGGCGGCGGCATCACCACCAACGGCGGCACCACGACCATCAACGACTCGGTGATGGAGCAGGCCGAGGGCGACTTCCTGGTGATCGGCGCCGGCACCGTCACCGTCGATCACTCGACGATCGGCACCGAGACCGGCACCAACTCCACCCACTGCAACATGCACTTCGGTGGCACGGGCACGACGATCAAGATCAACAACTCGAACATCGCGACCTCGTCGTACGGCCTGATGCTGTATGGCGGCAGCAACGTCGACCTCAAGAACAACAACTGGATCAACAACACGTATCAGGTCGACACCACGCCGGGCGTCAGCGGCGACATCAGCGGCGGCTGGTTCGACAAGGGCGGCACCCCAAAGGCCGGCTCGGGCGCGACCCTGACCGCGACCGGCATCTCGGCGACCCGGCTGACCGACGCCGGCCCGCGCTGAACCGAAGCTGATTCCGACTCTGCCAGACGGCCCCGCTCTCGGGGCCGTTGGTATTTTCGGCAAGTTTTGCAGATCTGCGACAGCTGCGACAATCACCGATTCAATCTGATTTCAATCTGATTTGGCATACCAATATTGTCTGGCGATCCCTTCTATGCTCGAATGCCGCCGATTCGCGATCTAGTATGTACTTCGGACGAGGAAAGTAATGAGTGATTTCCAGACTGAGATGAATCGTGCGGTGCAGGGGTTCGTTGCGCAGATCACCGAGCTCGCCCGTCGCGCGGCCATCGACACGCTGGAGTCGGCGTTCACCGGCCGCGCGCGCGGTCCCGCCGTCGGTGGCGGTGCCTCGGCGGCGGTCGCCGAGCTCGCGGGCGCGAGCTTCGGCCGGGTCGGCCGGCCGCGCGGTGGCCGCGGCGCCAAGCGGACCTCGGCGGACCTCGACGCGCTGTCGGAGCGGTTCTCGACCTTTGTCCGCACCAACCCGGGCATGCGCATCGAGCAGATCAACAAGGAGCTCGGCACGACGACCAAGGACCTGGCGCTGCCGATCCGCAAGCTGATCTCCGAGGGCGCGGTCACCGCCAAGGGTCAGAAGCGGTCGACGACGTACTTCCCGGGCAAGAAGGCCAAGGCCAAGGCCTGATTATCGGGCATTCTATGAAATAGAATGCCCGGCATGGCTGGACTGGCTGACACGATTCCGCACCGGTTGTTGCGTCAGGCCGCCCAGCGACCGTCGGCGATCGCCTACTGCGCCAAGCGCGACGGCCGGTGGCAACCGACGACCTGGCGGACGTTCGCCGAGCAGGTCCGGACCGCGGCGCGCGCGCTGATCGCGCTGGGCTTCCCCGCCGGCGGCAAGCTCGCGATCCTGGGCTTCAACCGCCCCGAGTGGGCGATCGCGGCGCACGCGGCGATGATGGCCGGCGGCACCGTGGTCGGCATCTACACCACGTGCTCGGCGCCCGAGGTCCAGTACATCACGCACCACAGCGAGGCGCACGCGATCCTCGTCGAGGACGCGGCGCAGCTCGCCAAGGTCATCGCCGAGCGCGAGCGGCTGCCGCTGTTGCGCGCGAGCCTCGTGATGCGCGGCGGCGAGCCCACCGCGAGCGCCCTGGCCTGGGACGACTTCCTGGCGTCGGGCAACGGCGCCGAGGCCGAGCTCGACGACCGGCTCGCCGCGCTCGCGCCCGCCGGGATCGCGAGCCTGATCTACACCTCGGGGACCACCGGCCCGCCCAAGGGCGTCATGCTGTCGCACGCCAACCTGGCGTGGACCGCGCAGCTGCTGCTCGACGTGCTCGGCGGTTATCGCGACGGCGATGCCTCGCTGTCGTACCTGCCGCTGTCGCACATCGCCGAGCAGATGTCGACGATCCACCTGCCGGCCACCGCGGGCAGCACGGTCTACTTCGCCGAGTCGCTCGACGCGCTGGCCGCCAACCTGCGCGAGGTCCGGCCGACGATGTTCTTCGGCGTGCCGCGGGTCTGGGAGAAGCTCGCCGCCGGGGTCGGCGCCAAGCTCGGCGAGGTGACCGGTGCCAGGCAGCGGCTGCTCGCCTGGGCGCGCGGCGTCGCCAGCCAGGTCAACGCGCTGCGCGACCGCGACGCGGCGATCCCGCGGACCCTGCAGCTGCAGTACGCGCTCGCCGACAAGCTCGTGCTGCACAAGCTCAAGGTCGCGCTCGGCTTCGATCGCCAGCGCACGCTGATCACCGGCGCGGCGCCGACCGCGCCCGAGGTCCTGGCGTTCTTCGCCAGCCTCGACCTGCCGGTCCGCGAGATCTACGGCCAGTCCGAGGACTCGGGCCCGACGTCCTACAACATGCCGGGCAAGACCCGGCCCGGCTCGGTCGGCGTGGCGATGCCCGGGCTCGAGGTCAAGCTCGCCGGCGACGGTGAGATCCTGGTGCGCGGCCCAAACGTGTTCGTCGGCTACTACAAGGATCCGCAGGCCACGGCGGAGGGCCTGGTCGACGGCTGGCTCGCGACCGGCGACCTCGGCGCGCTCGACCGCGATGGCTTCCTGACGATCACCGGCCGCAAGAAGGAGATCATCATCACCGCCGGCGGCCAGAACGTCACGCCGAAGAACATCGAGGCCGCGATCAAGCAGCTGCCGCTGGTCGGCGAGGCGGTGGTGATCGGCGATCGCCGCAAGTTCCTGATCGCGCTGATCACCCTGGCCGACACCGCGCAGCTCGCCGGCGACGCGGCCCGGGCGCAGATCCAGCGGCAGATCGACGACGTCAACCAGCACCTCGCGCGGGTCGAGCAGATCAAGAAGTTCGCCGTGCTCGCCCGGCCGTTCAGCATCGCGACCGGCGAGCTGACCCCGACCATGAAGATCAAGCGCAAGGTCGTGGCCGAGCTGTACCAGCAGGAGATCGAAGCAATGTACGCGGAGGCCGAGTAATGGCGACGCCGTGGCCGCGGGCCAGCTATGTCACCGGCGGCGGGCGGGCGCGGGTCGCGCTGATCGCGCTGTCCTCGAGCAAGCTCGCCGATCCGCTGCCGGTGTCGCGCCGGCTGCACGGCATGCCCGACGATGGCGAGGGCGCCGGCGCGGTGGCGATCGCCGCGCGCGACCGCGACACCGACCCGGCGTGGTTCGGCGAGGCGGTGCTCGCGCCGTTCACCGAGCTGATCGTCAACGATCTCGGCGCCGAGGCCGCGGCGACCGCGCTCGCCGCCCAGCACGCCTACGTGATCGAGGCCGAGCTCCCCGACCCCGACGACCTCGGCCACCTCCAGGCCGCGTGGGCGCTCGCCAAGTGCGTGTGCGAGGAGGGCGCGGCGATCGTCGTCGACGTCTACGCCGCGCGCGCCCACCTGGGCAGCGACATCGCCCAGCTCGCGCCGGATCGCGCGCTCGACCTGATGCACGAGGTCACGCTGTTCTTCGACGAGCAACCCGACGACACGCTCGCGGCGTGGAGCCTGGGCCTGGGCAAGTTCGGCCGGCCCGACCTGGTGCTGCTCGGCCTGGCCGCCGATCCCGAGGCGACGACCACCGCGGCGCTGCTGCTGCGCGACGTCGCGGCGACCCTGGTCGAAGGCGAGCGGATCGAGCCCGGCGACACGGTCGAGCTGCCCGACGGCCGCACCCTGGTCGCCCGCGAGTTCGCCGCCGAGCTGGCGCCGGGGGTCGGCGTCGACGGCCCGGCGATCCTGCTGACTAGCCCGTGATCAGGCCGACCAGCAGCGCGCCGTAGACCCGGAGCAGGACCGACAGATCGGCGTCGGTGAACGACAGGGTCGCGCCGAGGAAGTAGTCGCGGCCGTAGCGCACCTGGTCGAACACCTTGGGCACGCCCGGGCTCGGGTTGCCGGTGATGATCGGCAGGTAGCCGGGCGTGTTGAGCGCGTCGTCGACGCCGGCGATCGCGTAGATCGTCCGGAAGATCCGGAACGCGCCGGACAGCTTGAGCCGCGGCGTCGGATCGAACGAGCCGTAGATGTCGGCCGACAGCTTGAGCCGGGTGTCGAACAGGAACAGATCGGCGCCCGCGCCGGCGGTGCTGTCCTTGACGCCGATCCGCAGCGCGAGGTCGCCGAACCGCTTGCCGAACTGCAGGGTGAACCGCGGCTTGTCCTGGATCTCCTGGCTGCGGGTAAAGGCGTTGGTGCCGATCGCGTCGGCGAGCTGGTCGTTGGGCACCGCGCCGAGCGGGCCGCGCTCGGCCTCGATCAGGTAGAACTTGTCGTTGCGCGCCTGGATCTCGGCGGTGGCGTAGAACCGGACCTGCGCCGAGAACACGTTGTACTCGAACCGCATGCCGAGGAACGACTTGAACCGGTTGAAGCTGGCGGTGGCGTCGCGGCCGCTCTCGCTCACGTCGTACAGGGTGTCGCCGAGCGTGGGATCGTTGACTAGCCGGCCGAGCGTCCCCTTCCAGTCCTGACCCTGGCTGTCGCTGATCGACGCGACGATCTCGGCGGCGTCGTCGATCGCCGGATCGATGCGGTCGATGCCGCCGCGCGCGTCGTCGAGCGCGTTGGCGACCCCGACCCGGGTGTCGTTCATCTTGGCCCGGGCGTCGGTGATCGTCCGGTTGAGCTGGTCGAGCTTGCGGTTGACGGTCGGGCTCGAGCCGGTGAGCCGGCTCGCCGCGCGGGTCGTGGCGTTCTCGACCCGGATCATCGCGCGATCGAGCCCCTCGAGCGGCGTCTCGATCTTGTTCTGGCCGAGCCAGTCGGTGGCGTCGAGCAGCTTGTCGTCGAACGGGCCCGACACCCAGCGCCGGCCCTGGATCACGCGGTCGTGGACCTGATCGACCGTGTTGTCGATCTGCGGCAGCGAGGTCTCGATGCCGCGCAGCAGCGCGTCGGTCGAGTTGCCCTCGATGACGTGGAGGATCGGCTCGCCCGAGCGCAGCAGCCGGCTCGGCGGGCCGCCGGGCTCACCGCCGACCGGGATGATCTCGACGTAGCTGTCGCCGAACAGCGAGTCGGCGCGCCGGGTCGCGAACGAGTCGATCGGCAGCTCGAGGCCGTCCTGGACCTCCATCTCGACCCGGGCGAGCGGGCCCTCGACGATCAGCGCGCGGATCAGGCCGACCTGGACGCCGGCGATGACCACCGGCGAGCCGACCGCGATCCGCGACGCGTCATGGAACTTCGCATAGGTCTTGAACGTGCCCGCGACCTTGGCGCTGGGCGCCTTGCTGCGCAGCAGCACGCCGAGCGCGGCGACGATGACGACGAGCACCGCCACCGTGGTCAGCCGCGAGATCCAGCGCACGCGGGGACTCTAGCTGAAATCCGCCCGGCGAGGGGCGGCGCCGAGAGCTAACCGGTTGCAGTTACCGGTCAGGTTGATCGGCGCGCCGTGGTCGACGACCTCGAAGTCGGTGACCTTGAGGCCCGCCAGGTCGCTCGGGCCGAGCAGGCCGGCCCACTTGGCGGTGGTGTGCTTG
>DASWOO010000808.1:0-1501 GCA_036404335.1 Kofleriaceae bacterium | reverse complement strand
TCTTGAGCGAGCGCAGCGGGTTGAGCCCCGTGTGATACATCGCGGTCGCGCTCGCCATCGGCGAGGGCAGGAACGCCTGGACCTGGTCGGGGCGGAAGCCATTGCGCTTGAGCCAGATCGCGAGGTTCAGCATGTCCTCGTCGGTGGTGCCCGGGTGCGCGGCGATGAAGTACGGGATCAGGTACTGCTCCTTGCCCGCCTCCGCGGTGTAGCGGTCGAACAGCTCCTTGAACCGATCGTACGCGCCGATCCCCGGCTTCATCATCATGTTGAGCGGGCCGTCCTCGGTGTGCTCGGGCGCGATCTTGAGGTAGCCGCCGGTGTGGTGCTGCGCGAGCTCGCGGATCCACTCGGGGGACCGGACCGCGAGGTCGTAGCGCACGCCCGACGCGATGAACACGCGCTTGATGCCCGGCAGCGCGCGGACCTTGCGGTACAGCTTCACCAGCGGGCCGTGATCGGTGCCGAGGTTGTCGCAGATGTCGGGGAACACGCACGACGGCTTGCGGCACGCCGCCTCGATCTCGCGCGACTTGCAGGCCATGCGATACATGTTCGCCGTCGGCCCGCCGATGTCGCTGATCACGCCGTGGAACCCCGGCGTGCGGTCGCGGACCCGCTCGATCTCGCCGAGGATCGACGCCTCCGACCGGCTCTGGATCACCCGGCCCTCGTGCTCGGTGATCGAGCAGAAGCTGCAGCCGCCGAAGCAGCCGCGCAGGATCGTCACCGAGAACTTGATCATCTCGTACGCCGGCAGCTTGCTCGGCTGGTGGCGCGGGTGCGGCACGCGCGCGTACGGCAGCTCGTACAGCTGGTCCATCTCCGGCGTGGTCAGCGGGATCGGCGGCGGGTTGATCCACACGTCGACGCTGCCGTGAGACGTGGCGTGGCGCTGGACCAGCGCGCGCGCGTTGCCGGGGTTGGCCTCGAGGTGCAGGATCCGCGACGCGTGGGCGTACAGCGTCGGGTCGGCCGAGACCTGCTCGAAGCTCGGCATCCGGATCACCTGCAGCGCGCGGTCGACCTTGCGCGGCGTCAGCCGGATCAGCTTGTCCGGCGCCGGGCCCGCCTCGCCGGTCGAGCACGGCGCGGCCTCGCGCTCCTCGGACATCGCGTACGGATCGGGCAGCGGCTCGAGCTTGCCGGGGCTGTCGAGCGTGGTCGAGTCGAGCTCGTGGAACTCCGGCCGCAGGCCGAGGAACGCGGTGCCGCGCAGGTCGCGGATCTGGTCGATCGGTGTGCGCGCGGCGAGCCGGTGCGCGAGCTCGACCAGCGCGCGCTCGGCGTTACCGTAGATCAGCAGATCGGCCTGCGCGTCGCACAGGACCGAGCGCCGGACCTTGTCCGACCAGTAGTCATAGTGCGCGATGCGCCGCAGGCTGGCCTCGATGCCGCCGATCACCAGCGGGACGTCGCCGTACGCCTCGCGGCAGCGCTGGGCATAGACGATCACCGAGCGATCCGGGCGCAGCCCGGGCTGGCCGTCGGGCGAGTAGGC
>DASWOO010000807.1:0-1983 GCA_036404335.1 Kofleriaceae bacterium | reverse complement strand
GGGACCAGCGCATCCATCAAGTGGATCATTTCAAGCCCTGGCAGTCGATTCCCGACGGTGCGTTAGTGGATCGGCTCTCTAGGCGATCAGGACGAGGCGATCGCCGCGGCGAAGTCCTCGATCAGGTCGTCGGTCGCCTCGAGGCCGACCGCGAGCCGGACCAGCCCGTCGGCGATGCCCTGGCCGCGGCGCACGTCCGGATCGAGGCTGGCGTGCGAGGTCAGCGCCGGCCGGGTGATCAGGGTCTCGGTGCCGCCGAGGCTGGGCGCCACCGTCGGCAAGGTCAGCCGCGCGAACATCCGGTCGACGGCCGGCACGCCGCCGGCGAGCTCGAAGCTCAGCACGCCGCCCGCGCCGGCGAACCAGCGCGCCGCCCGGGCGTGCTGCGGGTGGCTGTCCAGCCCCGGGTAATGCACGCGCGCGACGGCGGCGTGGCCGGCGAGGTAGCGCGCCAGCGCCAGCGTGCTGTCGTTCTGATGGCGGACCCGCAGCGCCAGGGTCTTGAGCCCGCGGTGCAGCAGGAAGCACGCGTGCGGGTCGAGCGAGCCGCCGAGGTGATCGAGCTTGTGCTTGATCTCCGCCAGCAGCTCGCGCCGGCCGGCGATCACCCCGGCGACGATGTCCGAGTGGCCATTGAGGTACTTGCTCGCGCTGTGCAGCACGACCTCGAACCCGTGCTCGGCCGGCCGGTAGTTGATCGGCGTCGCCAGCGTGTTGTCGATCATCGACACCAGCCCGCGGTCGCGCGCGAACCGCGCCACCTCGTCGAGCGCGACCACCTGGACCAGCGGATTGGTGATCGTCTCGACATAGAACACCTTGGTCGCCGGCGTCACCGCCGCCGCCCAGCTCGCCGGGTCATTGGCATCGACGAAGCTACAGCCGATCCCCAGCCGCTTCAGATCGCGCGTCAGCAGGTCATACGTGCCGCCGTACAAGCTGCGATGCGCGATCACGTGGTCCCCCGCGCCGAGCACGGCCAGCAGCGCCGTGGAGATCGCCGCCATCCCGCTCGCGGTCACCAGCGCCGCCTCCGTGCCCTCCAGCGCCGCCAGCTTGTCATGCAGCGCCACGTGGTTCGGCGTGTTGTTCAGTCGGATGTACTTCAGGTCATGATAGCTGCCCGCCCCGTCGTCGGTGAACGTCGACGACTGGAACACCGGCATCGCCACCGCCCCCGCCATCCTCGGCCTGGGCTCGCCACTATGGATCAGCTTGGTCTCGACACGCATGCCCCCACCTTGCCCGCCCGCCGCGCCCCGTCAACCGATCTCGCTCCGCCCGCCATCTGATCGCCCCGCCCGCGCACCACCTGCACCGGAACACAGGTGATCAGCCGAGGATCACGACGCAATTCTCGGCGAGCGCACGTTTGAGGAAGTTACGGATCGAAAGTGCGTTGATCATGATCTCGCCGAGCGCGCTGGTCCTTGACTCCAGAGAGCGAGGAGTCTTCAAGTCCATTGCCGGAACGGTCTTGGCGAGCTCTTCTAACCGCTCCGGAAGCACACGCCAGTGTTGGTCCACGATCCCGGACGTCACGATGTCCTCCTCCACTTCCCCGATCAGACGAATCAGTTCTTGAAGGTCCTCGGGGTAGATTCGAAGCTGATCATATTCATCAGCTTCCTCGTTGAGGCGCACCATGATCGCATCGATCTGGTCCGCACGCGGCGGGTCGAGCAACCTCCACAACATGGAGGTTTGATCTAAGAAGGCCCAACCGTGCAGGGACTGACCAACGACTTCGGAGCCCTCCCCAGGATCTCCCGTCAGCGGATCCGGTCGAACTGCATACAGAGTCATCGCGGCCTCTTCTCCAGCGCTTCAGCCAGCAACTCCTTGCACAACCCCTCTAGATCAAGCGCAGAAATACCCAGCGACTTGTCGAAGCCTTTGCCTTCTGGTCCACGAGTCGCCTTTGTAGATAGCTCGTCGCTCGCGAGGTCGAGCTCGGGAGTAATGTCCCGACCGCCGAGCTCG
>DASWOO010000806.1:0-2546 GCA_036404335.1 Kofleriaceae bacterium | reverse complement strand
CTTCGGCGGCGCGACGCCGAACAGCGCGGCGATCGTCGGCGCCATGTCGACGAGCTCGACGACGTCATCGCGCACCTGCGGCTTCGCACCCGGCACGCGGAACATCAGCGGCACGTGGAGCAGCTCGTTGTAGAGCGACATGCCATGGAAGTAGCCGGCCTCGCCCGAATGCACGCCGAACGCTTCGCCGTGATCCGACATCAGGATCACCGTGGTGGTCTTCGCGAGGCCATTCTTGTCGAGCGCCGCGAGCAGCTCGCCGATCTGGCCATCCTCGAAGGCGACCTCGTAGTCGTACTTCTGCATCAGCGCGCCATCGCCGTGCTCGGTGATCGGCGGCATGCCCGGGTGCTCCATGTACGTCGAGTGCGGCTCGAACAGGTGGACCATCATCGCGAACTTGCCGTCGGCCTTGGCCAGCTCGTCGAGCTTGGCGATCGTGCGCTTGACGATGCGCGGCCCGGCGCTGTCGTGGTTCGACTCGGGGATGTTGAGCGCGCCGGCGTTGTCCCACTCGTCGACGCCCTGCGTGATGTTGCTCTTCATCCAGCCGACCACGTCGGGGCACGAATCCGGGGCCCTCTTGCGATCGCAGAAGTAGAAGTGCGAGCTCTCGCCCAGGGTCTTGAACCCGCCGGCCTTGAGCTGCTCGAACATCGTCTCGTTGTCGTCGAGCACGGTCGTAGTCCTTGAACTTCTTGTCGACCTTGACCTGCGACGGATAGCGCGAGGTCATGAACGACGGCACCGAGCGCGGCGTGTTGGGCGCCTGGGCATAGGCGTGGGTGAACACCGTGGCCTGGCCGGCGAACGCGTCGAGCCGCGGGGTCAGCGACTTGCCGTTGCGCTTGTAGCCGGCGATGCCCAGGCGATCGAACCGCAGGGTATCGACGAAGATGATCAGCACGTGCTTGCCGCCCGCGAGCTCGGGCGTGGCGGGCGTGGCGGGCGTGGCGGGCGTGGCGGGCAGGGCGGGGTTCGGCGCCTCGACCGGCGCGTCGCCACCGACGCAGTTGTCGTCGATGCCGTTGCCGGGGATCTCGATCGCGCCGGGGTGGACGTTGGGGTTGTTGTCGTCGCAGTCCGGGCCGCCGAAGAACGCCGAGTAGCCATCGTGATCGTGATCGATGAGCTTCCGCAGGATCGGGATCAGCCGCGCGCCGAGGTACGAGCGCTCGACCACGGCGGTCTGGGTCGCCTCGCTCGGCGTGCGGCCAAGGCCGATCGCCGGCAGCGCGATCGCGACGACCAGCGCGGCGATCGCGAGCGCGCCGCGCGCGGGCAGCCGGCGGCGCAGCCCGGCGAGCGGACCGTACAGCGCGATGCCGAGCACCAGCGCGAGCGGCACCAGCAGCGCCATCATGAACAGCGACGCCAGGTTCAGCGCCTGATGATCGAGCCGGCGGAACACGATGAACAGCGCGGCCAGGACGACCGCCGCCGCCGCGCCGGCCAGCAGCACGACGACGCGCGACACCGGGCCGAGCACCGGGACGATCACGCCGACCCGGCGGGTCACGCGGTATACCGGCAGCGCCGCGAGCGCCAGGCCGGGCAGCAGCGCGAGCGCGACCACGCCGACCAGGAGCGCGCCGACGTTCTTGCGCTGGACCTCGCCGACCAGCACCAGCGCGACCTTGCTCAGGCCGATGACGAACACCGCGCCGACCACGATCGCGGCGATCATCGCGCCGGCGATCTGCCGGTCGAGCACCCGGTCGTCGCGCAACCGGCGGAACCCGCCGAGCACCCAGCCATCGCCCCAGGTCACGTTACCGGCGCCGAGCACGAGGCCCGCGGCCAGCGCGATCGGCAGCGCGACCAGCGCCCACAGCCCGAGCACCGGCAGCGGCGCCGCGCCGGTGTGCGCGACATCGACCACGCCGAGCACCAGCCCGGCCAGCAGCACCACGCCCAGCCCCGCCGCCATGCCGGCGCTGTATCCGCCGTCAGGTGAGTTCGACATGGCGACTCGTTAGCACGCGCGAGCCGCGGGGTGCTAACTCCGCCGCACTTCGACCAGCACGCCGTCGACGAACCGCGGGTCGATCTCGGCGTCCTCGATCCCGCCGAGGATCGCCTGGAGCTCGGCGAGCCAGCCGTCGACCAGGCCGGCGACGATCGGCCCCGACGCCTGGACCTGGGTCGCGCCTAGCCGGCCGCGGATCGCCGTGAGCGCGTCGGCCCGGGCCACGGCCATCGCCGCGGGATCGGCGAGCCGCGGGCGCAGCGCCGTGAGCTCGGCCTGCGACAGCGCGTCGCTGCGCAGGCCCCCGCCGGTGACGACCCGGGCCAGGGCGGTCCGGATATGATCGTCGAGGCTCGCCCGCGGCTCGGGCGCCTGGCCGGCCGCGACCACGTCGACGCCGAGGCTCTCGACCAGCGCGATCCGCACGGTCAGCCCGGTCAACAGCTCGCCGGCGCGGCGCAGATCGGCGGCCGACTCGAACGGCCGCACGCCCGCGGCCGGCGGATCGTCGGCGGCGCGCGAGAACAGCGGCCGCGGCGAGCACAGCGCCGAGACCAGCTCGCGGGCCGGCGAGCCC
>DASWOO010000805.1:0-6500 GCA_036404335.1 Kofleriaceae bacterium | reverse complement strand
GCTCGAACCCCCAGCCCTGGGGGCCGCGGCTCCGAGGAGGAGCCTGGGGGAGGGCCATCCCTTCGAGTGGGGGGTGCTCACATCGATACTTACCGATCCCCTGCCGCCTAAGTAACGAATATGTCTCGATGTAACACTCGTAACAAGCTAGGCATATCACCTGCACTTAGGGTCGACATCATCCCACCCGGTTTTTGGAGGCAGTTGGATATGAAGACCCGTTTTATCGCTGGTGCAATTCTCGGAGCCTCGCTCCTCGGCGGCGTTGCCGTGGCGCAGCCCGTCATCGCGACGTTCGAGGCCCACAACGACATGCACGCCGGTGCGTTGTGGAAGAACGACAAGCCGAACAACTACCAGCAGCGCGGCGCTGGTATGGAGCACCAGTCGATCACCCAGCTCGCCAACGGCAAGATCATCGTGGTCGGCACCGCGAGCTACACGGATGTCACCCCGATGATCTCGGGCGCCGGCCTGTCGTCGCTGGAAGCCAACGTGCTGCCCCCCAAGGACGGTGACCCGGGCGTTCAGGCGCAGGGCGACCGCGTCCAGGGCCTGTGCATCAGCTACTCGGTGGATGCGACCAAGGGTCTCGTCATGAACAACATGGCGTACTTCACCAAGAACACGAGCCCGGACTGGCGCAACGCCCACAAGCCGCACGTCCAGCCGGTCAACAGCGGCAACGCCGCGCTCGTCCAGTACGGCTATGCGCCGGACGGCAACAACACCAAGGTCTACGGCATGGTGCTGGGCCCCAACTGCGAGATCATGTCGGCGCAGACCCAGCTCTTCGCCAACAACAACGACAACCTCGGCGGTCTGTGGGACTCGGCGCAGGACGGCACCACGGTGTCGGACGCCGGCGGCGTGACCCGCAGCTGCGGCGGTCTGATCGGCAACGGTAACGGCGACGACGACGTGTGGATGCACTGCACCACGACGAAGTTCACCGGTGGCACCGGCGCCACGGCCTACACGCTCAGCCCGGACTTCAAGACCGTGGTCGACCCCGAGGAGGAGCGCTCGCGCGGCGTGGTCTCGACCACCCCGTTCGCCAACAAGATGTTCTCGTGCTGGGCGTCGGGTAACACCCAGCCGACCTACGACATCAAGTGCGGCATGCTCGACACCACCCCGGGCATCGCCGATGCGCAGCGCCTGCAGTGGCGCCAGACCATCGCCAAGCGCGCTGGCAACATCCGCTACTCGTCGCCGTCGATCGTCCCGATCCTCGACGCGGCCGGCAAGCCGACCGACACCTTCATCATGTCGTACGTCAAGGTCGACATCTCGAACCGCACCGGCCGCTCGAAGGGCCGCACCGAGATCCAGACCGTCCCGGTCAAGATCACCGAGAAGGGTGTCACGATGCTCGACACGCCCAAGACCGGCATGTTCGGCCTGACCGACGGCTCGCACCCCGGCATGACGGTCGCCCGCTACGGCGCCGACAACCGCTCGGTGGCCTTCCTGTTCGCCGGTAACATCACGGACGGTGGCACCGCGACCGCGAAGATCGTCGGCGTCACCCCCGACGGCAAGCTCGAGCCCGTCCGCGCCATCAACTGGGCGAACGCGACCTCCGGCGGCCGGACCTCGCAGTGGTACGGTCAGAACCCGAACACCCCGCAGGGCCGCTCGTACCCGGTCACCTCGATGATGCTCCCCAACCCGGGCTACCAGAAGGCCGGTGGCTTCCAGCCCAGCGTCAAGAGCTTCGTCCTCGCCGCGAACGTCTACCACAAGGACCACTCGGCCGGCTGCACCCCCGACCCGGCCAAGGGCACCAACGACGGCACCTGCGGTGGCAAGAACGCCTTCGGCATGGTCCTCATCCCGGCGAGCGCGGACGCGACCACCGGTGACGGCAAGGACCCGGGCGACCCGACCGACCCGACCCACGGCACCGGTGGCACCCCGGGCGCTGGCTCGTCGGACCCCGGCACCACGCTCGGCGGCTGCTCCACCACCGGTGGCGCGGGCGCTGGCTCGCTCGCCCTCTTCGGCCTGGCGCTCGTCCTCATCCGCCGCCGCCGCTCGAACTAATCCCCCGCCAACGACCTTCAAGGAACCAACCACATCATGCGCAACCAAGTTTTTGCTGCGGTCGCGATGGCGATGCTCGGTGCTTGCGTCGGCGGTATCGACAACGGCACCGGCGGCTCCGGCGATGACGGCAGCGGCGGTTCGGGCAGCGGCACGCAGAACGCGAAGGCGCTGTTCGACTCGTCCGTCGCGCCGCTCCTGACCGCCAACTGCGCCACCTGCCACGTCGGCCCCGAGACCAGCTCGACCAACATGTTCCTCGGCGCCGATGGGCTGTCGAGCTACTACACGACGCTCACCAACGACCGCGCCATCAACGGCGGGTTCGATGCCTCGGCGGCGACCCTGCTGAGCAAGGGCCAGCACGAAGGCCCGGCGTGGTCCACGGCCAACAAGGCCACGATCACCACGTGGCTGATGGCCGAGCTCACCGCGCGCGGCGTGCAGACCCCCGACCCGGGCACCGGCTCGGGCGCGAATGTCCACTCGGCGCTCGGCGCGGAGCAGGCGTTCGTCGGCTGCATGCAGGCGCCGGCCTCGCTGACCGACTATACGACGCTGCAGGCCTATCAGGTCGCCAACATGAAGACCAACAGCGGCACCTGCTACAGCTGCCACGAGCCCGGCGGCGCCGGTGGTCAGTACCTCGGTACCGGCAACAAGTACCAGGACATGTACGGCAAGTGGCAGCAGCAGGTGTTCTTCACCGGCGTGTTCCAGGCCTCGCTCCAGGGCGACGGCACGTACAAGATCATCCCTGCCCAGACCAAGATCTGCAACAAGGGCAAGGAGATGGAGAACAGCCTGGGCGAGCACCCGCCGTTCGACTGCCAGCAGAACAACGGCACCGCGCTGAAGAACCTGACGGACTTCGTCACCAAGGTTCAGGCCCGGGTCGACGCCAAGGACCCGACCTGCGCGGCTCCCGCGTTCGCGACGCCGACGCCGTAACTGCACTCCAACGACACGCAACTGGGATGACAGCGCCGCCTTGTGAGGGCGGCGTTGCCCGTTTCGGCCGATGCTCGGGCAATGCTCGGCCGATGACGCGGGCGCCGTCGCTAGGGTCGCTAGGCGCGGAGCAGCGAGCGGAACAGGCTGACCGCCCACTCGAGGTCGTCGAGCGTCACGTACTCGTCGGCGGCGTGGGCCTGGGCGATGTTGCCCGGGCCGATCACGATCGCGTCCTTGCCGTGCTGGGCCCACAGCGCGGCCTCGGTCCAGAAGTCGAGCGAGCCGACCGACTTGACGAACGGCCGGACGTGCTCGGCGAGCGCCTCGCACGCGAACGGCACGTGGTCGATCAGGTTCAGCAGCTCGATCTTGGGATCGATCGCCGCCGCCGCCTGCGCGAGCTCCTGGTCCCAGCCGGCGCGATCGAAGCCGGGGTAGGGCCGGATCGACCACTCGAGCTCGCCGTGCGCCGGGATGACGTTGAACGCGACGCCGCCGTGCAGCGCGGCGATGTTCATGCAGGTGCCCTGCATGCCCGCCGGCCCGTCGCTGACCCGGCGGACGGCGATGTCGTCGAGCGCGACCGCGAGCCGGCACAGCCGGGCCAGCGGCTTGGGCTGGTGGTCGGCCTTGGACGAGTGGCCGCCGGGGCCGCGCAGCCGGGCGCGCTGGCCGAGCACGCCGCGGTGGGCGATGCCCGCGGTGCGCGCCGTCGGCTCGCACACGATGACCTCGCGGATCTCGGCCGCGTGCGGGCCGGCGAGGAACGCGGTGATCACGCCGCTGCCGGCCTCCTCGTCGCCGGAGAACAGCACGCCGAAGTCGCGCGGCCGGGTCCCGTCCATCGCGACGATCGTCGCGGCGATCGCGCCCTTGGTGTCGGCCGAGCCCAGGCCGTAGAGCTTGCCCTCGGCGATGTAGGGCGTCCACGGATCGCGCGACCAGCCGGCGTTGGCGGGCACGGTGTCGACGTGGACGTTGATCAGCCGGCGCGGCGTGCCCCAGCGCGCGAACACGTACGCGCCCGGATCGCCGTCGCTGCGCGGCACGGCCTCGACGATGACCTGATCGGCGCCGGCCGCGCGCAGCATCGGCGCCACGTAGTCGCACAGCGCGCGCTCGTCGCCGCCGCCGCGCTCGGGGCCGGCCTGCTGCGTCGGGAACGCGACGAGCTCGGCGGTGAGATCCGCGACCCTCACGACGCGGCCTCCGCGAGGCCGTCTTGCGCGCGGAGCTGGCGCCACGCGGGATGGCGGCCGATCTCGGCGAGCGCCTTGGCGAGCAGCGCCTTGCCGGGCTCCATGCGGTGCCAGGTCGACGCGCCCGACGGGTGGGGCAGCGCGATGACGTCGAACGCGACGCCGGCCAGCTCGCGGCGCTGGCGCTGGCCGACGACGTCGACCAGCTGCGCGGCGTCGGGGGCGAGCTGGGCGATCGCGAGCTTGCCGACCGGGATGATCAGCTGGGGCTGCAGGATCTGGAGCTCGCGCGCCAGGTGGCGGCTGCAGCGCGCGACCTCGTCGGGCGACGGCACGCGGTCGCCGCCGCCCTTGGCCGCCTTGCCCGGGAAGCAGCGGCACACCGCGGCCATGTAGACGCGGGCGCGAAACTGGTCCTCGGTGAGGCCGAGCTGCGCGAACCAGCCGAACATCGTCTTGCCTGCGGTCCAGGCGAACGGCTTGCCCGCCGGCCCCTCGTGCACGCCCGGCGCCTGGCCGATCAGCATGACGGGCGACATCACCGGCTGGCCGGTCACCACGGGCCCGAGCATCTCGGGGCAATCCGTACAGCCACGCAAGCGCGTGACATGGCGCTTCAACTGGGCGAGGGACACGCCTCCACTATGCCCGATCCCGGTGTGCGCCGGCTCGCCCCGGGCTGCACATCTGGCGGAGCGAGCTAAGCTGGTCATGTGAACGCCCCGCCCCACGAGTCCCTGATCCGCCGGGTGCTTGCCAACCACGTGTGCGAGCTCAAGCTCCACCGGCTCGCGATCGAGGAGATCGACGGCGGCTCGAGCGTCAAGCTCGCGGTGCTCGACGTCGAGGTCGAGGTCGAGGTCGAGGGCCGCGGCGTCGGCCTGGTCGACGCGCTGTTCGCCGGCCTGCTCGAGCGCTACGCGCGCGAGTACCAGTCGCTGAGCACGCTGCAGCTGACCGGGTTCCAGGTCGCCGCCGACATCGAGACCAAGAAGGCCCAGGCGGGCGTCGACTCGATCGCCCGGGTGATCCTCGACGTCGCCAACAGCGATGGCCGCGTGTTCTCGTTCACCGACGCGTCGCGCTCGGTGACGTCGTCGACCGCGCGCGCCGTGCTGGCGATGGTGTCGCACTTCGTCAACGCCGAGCGCGCGTTCCTCACCCTGTACAACGCGCGGCGCGACGCGCTGGCCCGCGGCCGCGAGGATCTGGTGTCGCGCTACACCGCCGAGATGGCCGCGGTCGTCGAGAGCACGAGCTACGCCGAGGTCATCGCGAACATCCGCAAGGAGATCAGCTAGCGGCGGGTCACGCCCGGGTCGCGCGGTGGGCGAACGGCTGGGCCGCCTCGAGCTGCGCGGCGACGCGGAGCAGCAGATCTTCGCGGCCGTACGCCGCGACCAGCTGGACCCCGATCGGCAGGCCGGCGGCGTTGTGGTAGAGCGGGATCGAGCACGCCGGCTGGCCGGTGGCGTTGAACGGCGCGGTGAACGGCGCGAACTCGGCGGCGCGCAGGATGCCGGCGAGCGGATCGTCGGGCGGCGAGTGGAACGTGCCGAGCGGCGGGGGCGGCGAGGTCACCGTCGGCGTCAGCCAGAGATCGTGGTCGTTCCAGAACGCGGCGATGCCGCGGGTGGCGCGGTGGATCCAGCCCCAGGCCTCGGCGTAGGCCGAGCCCGACATCGTCCGGCCCAGCTCGCTCAGCGCGTAGGTCCCCAGCTCGATCTCGTGTGGTTGGATCTTGCGGCCGAGCACGCGCGACGCCTCGTCGAGGTGGACCGTGACGCCGACCGCCCACACGGTGATGAACCGCGCGATCCAGTCGGGGTCGCGCAGCCCGGGGACCTCCGCCGGCTCGACGGTGTGGCCCAGGCCGCGCAGCATCGCGGTGGCGTGGTCGACGGCGGCGATGCAGTCCGGGTGCGACTCGGCGAGCTGGCCGTCGGGCGTCAGGTGACGGGTCTCGCGGCCGATCCGCAGGGCGCCCGGCGGCCGGCCGAGCTCGTCCGAGTAGCGCGCCGGGCCGGGCGGCGCGGTGTACGGATCGCCGGGCTGGACGCCGGCGAGCAGATCGAGCACCGCGGCGGCGTCGCGCACGCTGCGGCTGACGACCAGCTCGTTGACCAGCCCACCGTTGATATCGCCGTGATCGGGCGCGAACGAGACCCGGCCGCGGCTGGGCTTGAGCCCGAACAGGCCGCAGCACGACGCCGGGATCCGGATCGAGCCGCCGCCGTCGTTGGCGTGTGCGATCGGGGTCAGGCCGGCCGCGACCGCCGCCGCCGAGCCGCCGCTCGA
>DASWOO010000804.1:0-3199 GCA_036404335.1 Kofleriaceae bacterium | reverse complement strand
CCGGCCCGGGCCCCACCATCCTCGGCGGCGGCAGCGCGGCCGATCACGGCGTGTTCATCGGCCCGGGCGTCACGATCGGCCCGAACGTCACGATCGGCGCCGCGAGCGTGCCGGCGCCGGTCGGCGAGCAGATCGTCCGGCCCGCCGACTACGACCCGCGCCGCTTCGACCCCATCGCCTACCTGCCGCGGGCCGCGGCGCTGGCGCGCGAGCTCCTGCCCGACGCCCGGCTGACCTCGCTCGAGTTCGACCCCGCCTTCTCCGACGGCCACGTCGACCTCACCGCCGACGGCCGCGACCGGGAGTACGAGTTCCGGTCGCCGGCGCGCTCGGCGTTCCCCGCCGGCCGGCCCGCCAACCTGCCGGCCCGCCGCAGGTGCCGGGTCCACGTCGAGGTCGGCGCCGGGTCGATCTCGGCGCGCGTCGTCGAGAGCGACACCTGCAGCGCCCGGTTCGTCCACCCGCCGCGCTGCAGCTTCGCCGCGGTGTGGCGCCAGGCGCTCGCCGCGGGCGCCAAGCCCGACCTGATCGCCCGGATCGGCTGGCTGTCCGACGAGACCTGGTTCTTCGACCTCGCGCCCGACGGCGCCGGCGGCGTCTCGGCTTTCGCCGATCACTGCCAGTAGCCTCGCCCCGGGGGCTGCGGTATGTCTTGCGACGCGATGAGCAACCCCAAGGCCGAGACTGCGATCACTCCGACGCGCGCGGAGAACTACGCCGACTGGTACCTCGAGGTCATCAAGGCCGCGGATCTGGCCGAGAACTCGACGGTGCGCGGCTGCATGGTGATCAAGCCGTGGGGCTACGCGCTGTGGGAGAACATGCAGCGCGTGCTCGACGGCATGTTCAAGGCCACCGGCCACCTCAACGCCTACTTCCCGCTGTTCATTCCGCTGTCGCTGCTCGAGAAGGAGGCGGCGCACGTCGAGGGCTTCGCCAAGGAGTGCGCGGTCGTCACCCACCACCGGCTCGAGGCCCGCAACGGCAAGCTCGTGCCGGTCGGCGAGCTCGAGGAGCCGCTGATCGTTCGCCCGACGTCGGAGACGATCATCGGCGAGAGCTTCGCCAAGTGGGTGCAGAGCTATCGCGACCTGCCGCTGCTCATCAACCAGTGGGCCAACGTCGTGCGCTGGGAGATGCGGACCCGCATGTTCCTGCGCACGGCCGAGTTCCTCTGGCAGGAGGGTCACACCGCGCACGCCACCGAGCAGGAGGCGATCGAGGAGACCATGCAGATGCTGCAGGTCTACGCCGACTTCGCCGAGCAATGGATGGCGCTGCCGGTGATCCAGGGCGAGAAGACCGAGGGCGAGCGGTTCCCCGGCGCGGTCAAGACGTTCTGCATCGAGGCGATGATGCAGGATCACAAGGCGCTGCAAGCCGGCACCTCCCACTTCCTCGGCCAGAACTTCGCCAAGGCGTCGGGCATCCAGTTCCAGGACGCCGCCGGCGGGATCAGCCACGCGTGGACCACGTCGTGGGGCGTGTCGACCCGCCTGGTCGGCGCGCTGATCATGAGCCACTCCGACGACGACGGCATGGTGTGCCCGCCGCGGCTCGCGCCCCAGCAGGTCGTGATCATCCCGGTGATCCAGAAGCCCGAGGTCCGCGACCAGGTGCTCGCGTACTGCAACGCGCTCAAGAAGGAGCTCGAGGGCCAGATCTACGCCGGCTCGCCGGTGCGCGTCCACGTCGACGCGCGCGACGTCCAGGGTGCCAAGAAGGTCTGGGAGTGGATCAAGAAGGGCGCGCCGATCCGGCTCGAGATCGGCCCCAAGGACATCGAGAAGGGCTCGGTCTTCATGGGCCGCCGCGACAAGAAGCCCAAGGAGAAGGCCGGCGTGCCGCGCGCCGAGTTCGTCGCCAGCGTCGCGACCCTGCTCCAGGAGATCCAGGATGCGCTGTTCGCCCGCGCCACCGCGCTGCGCACCGAGCACACCAGGGTCATCGACTCCAAGGACGAGTTCTACGCCTACTTCACGCCGCCCCCGACCAAGAACGCCAACGACCCGACGCCGATCCACGGCGGGTTCGCGCTGAGCCACTTCAACGGCGACCCCAAGCTCGAGCAGCAGATCAAGGACGACCTCGGCGTCACCGTCCGCTGCATCCCGCTCGAGGCCGGCGAGCCCGGCACCTGTCCGTTCACCGGACAGCCGAGCCCCAAGCGCGTCGTCTGGGCCAAGTCCTACTGAGCCCGGGCCCGCCCGGTTAGCGGGGCGGGGGCTCGGTGCGCGAGATGGTGGCGCCGGCTTGCTTCCAGCCGTCGCGGAGCAGGGCGCTGCGGGGCGGGTGGACGCGGAGCGGCTCGTGGTCGGCGGGCGGCTGGTGGAGGCGGGGGTCGGTGGCGGCCTCGGCCCAGCCGGGGAAGCTGGCGGCGCTGGAGTACCAGTCGAGCTTCCAGCTGCGCTGGCTGGCGGTCTCGGCGGGGTCGCGGTCGGCCTTGTGGCCGCGCCAGCCGTTGAGCATGCGGACCAGCGTGTCGCGAGCGTCGCGCGGCGTGGTGAGCGGGTCGGCGTGGTAGCGATCGGGGAAGACGGGGCCGCGGCGGCGCGGGCCGGGGCGGCGGCGGCTGAACGCGCGGTTGACATGCTTGGCGGCGGAGATCTGGAAGGCCTGCATGCCGCGGGCGAGCGCGAGCTTGCCGTCGGTCTCGATCAGCAGGTGCAAGGCGTCGGGGGCGAGGCTGGCGTGGACGATGCGGAAGCCGTCGCGCTCGCCGACCTGGATCGTCGCCTTACGGATCGCCTGGTACATGTCGTGGCGGCGCAGGCTGCCGAGCGCGGGCAGCGAGCGCAGCACGATGTGCAGCGGGTGCCGGGCGTCGAGCTCGGGGCGCGCCTTGTGCGGCGCACTAGCGCGATCGCCCTTGGGCGGACGTCCGGCGCCCGGACGCCAGCCGCCACGGCCGCTCGGCTTGCGCTCCAACAGCGCGCCGGCGGATGCGTGCCTGGCGGCGGATGCGTGCTTGGCGGCGGGTGCGGGCTTCGCGGGCTTGGCGGTGCGCGCGGGCTTGGCAGTGGATGCGGGCTTGGCGGTACGCGCGCGCTTGTCGGTCGGCGTGCGGGGCCGCGGGGCGGGGCGTGCGGGCGGCATGGCTAGCGGTACTTCTCGGTCAGCTGGGCGAGCTGGCGCAGGACGTGGATGGCCTCGTCGGGCTGGGCGACGGCGGCGGACAGGTCGCCGTAGTGCATCTCGA
>DASWOO010000803.1:0-4310 GCA_036404335.1 Kofleriaceae bacterium | reverse complement strand
ATCACACGCACACGTACGCGGAGTACGTCGCGCTCGAGCACGATAGCTCCACGAAGCACGAGTTCTTCGACGGCGAGATCTATGCGATGGCGGGCGGCAGCGAGCTTCACTCCGCGCTGACCATCAACCTGACGACGGCGCTCGCCCTCGCCGCCAAGGGCAGTGGTTGCCGGGTTCACAGCTCCGACCTTCGCATCTATGTCGAGAAGATCGGCCTGGCCACGTTCCCGGATGCCTCGGTCATCTGCGGTCCGCTCGCGCAGCACGAACCCAGCCCCAGGTCGACGGCGACCAACCCGACGATCCTGATCGAGGTCACCAGCCCGTCGTCGGAGTCGTACGACACGGGCTTCAAGCTGCAGGTCTATCAGACGATCCCGTCGCTGCGCGAGGTCATCCTGGTGTCGCACCGCGAGCGTTGCATCACCGTGCACCGCCGAGATCCGGCCGGCGAGTGGACGCGCCACGTGGCGATGGCCGGCGAGCGTGCCTCCATCGAGTCGCTCCACGCCGAGCTCAGCGTCAACGAGATCTACGACGGCCTGACGATCAGCTAGCTGCGCCGCTTCCCGGGTAATCATCGGCCAGGAGGCCGGGCTACGCCGCGCGGGCGATCGGCCGGGCCACGCGCAGGGTCAGGACGGCGACCTCGGCGCGCGTGCCCTCGCCGGCCCGGCGGGTGACGCCCGAGAACCCGACGCCGGGCGTGACGTACAGCGTGCTGCGCCGGGCGCCCGCGTCCGCCAGATCGTACAGGCCGCGGCGATAGCGCAGCCCGACGCGCTTCATCAGCCGGTCGGTGATGAACGGCACGTAGATCTGCCCGCCGTGCGTGTGGCCCGATAGCACGAGGTCGGCGCCGCGCTGGGCGAGCTGCGGCCCGCGATCGGCCAGGTGGCACAGCACCAGCCGGGTGATCCCGGCCGGCACCCCGGCGAACGACGCGTCGAGGTCGTCGTGGCGGGTGACCGGATCGTCGACCCCGACGATCGCCAGCGGCGCGCCGCGCACGTCGGCGATGGTCGCCTGGTTGCGCAGCACCTCGTAGCCGTTGCGCTCGAGCACGCCGCGCACGCCGTCGGCCCACACGAAGTAGTCGTGGTTGCCGAGCACCGCGAGCACGCGCGGCGCGCGCAGCCCTGCGAGCTGGGTCACGGCGCGATCGACCTCGTAGCGCCGCCAGCACACGTAATCGCCGGTCAGCGCGATCAGATCCGGCCGCGCCGCGTTGGCGGCGTCGATCGCCGCCCGGATGTGCGGCTCGGGGGTCAGGTTTCCGACGTGGATATCGGACAGCTGGGCGATCCGCACGCCGTCGTGACGCGGATCGAGCCCATCGACGAACACCTCGTGCTCGGTCACCCGAGGAGGCGGAACCGGGGCAGCCATTGCGGACCACTGTAAGGCCGGAACGCGGCTTGGCAACGCGCCGAATGGAACGCCGCGCCATGGTTGGCTTTGCATCCTCGCCGCGAGCCTGGCAGCATCAGGGGAGATGGCTGCCGCGGCTCGACCTGGCCCTACGGACGCCCGCGTCCCGTGCCCGCTGTGCGGTGGCCTGATCCACCCCATCGCCGGCAAGTGCAAGCACTGCAAGGCGGAGCTCGGCAGCTTCCACGCGCCGCGCGCCGCGGCCAGCGCGCCCCTGCCGCCCTTGCGCGGTGGCCCGGCGGCCGCGCCCGGCCAGGTCCACTGGATCGGCAAGCCGCAGGCGGCGGGCGAGCTGGCGCCGACCGCGTCGACGCCCCAGGCGCGGCGCGACCCGTCGGAGCCGGTGCTGCCGCCGCGGCCGACCGTGCGCGGCGCGGCCGCCGAGCCGGCGGCGTCGAGCTGGCGCAGCTGGCCGGTGGTGGTGATCGTGCTCGCGATGCTGGCGATCATCGCCGCGGTCGTGCTGATGGTGCTGCCCGCCGGCCGCGACGAGGACCGCGGCAAGCGCTCGACCGCGAGCCCGGCGCCCGACCGGATGCAGACCGCGCCCGACATCACGCCGCCGCAGCCCCCGCACGCCGCGCCGGGCAAGCCGGCCCCCGCGCCGCAGGCCCCGCCGAGCCAGGATCCGTGGGCCGATCCGCCGGCCGGCAGCGGTAGCGACGCCAACCCCGGCGCCGACCCGAGCGCCAGCGGCAGCAGCGCCGACAGTGCCGCGCGCGACCCCGACAGCGACGACCTCGGCCTGGTCAACCCGCTCGATCCCGCGCCGCCGGCGCGGTCCGGCGGCCGCCACCGGCTCAACCTCAACGCCAACGCCACGATGATGATGACGATGGCCGCGCACCTGTGCCGCAAGCTCGCGCAGTGCGGCTCGGCCGACCCGACCACGGCGCAGATCTGCAGCGCGCTGTCGGCGCAGGCGCCGCCCTTGCCGACCAACTGCCCGGCGGCGTCGCGCTGCATGAAGGCGATCGACGGCATGAGCTGCGCCGGCCAGATCGACGACCTGTCGCAGATCCCGTCGCTGTTCAAGCAGTTCGCCGACTGCGGCGCCGCTGCCCAGTGCTGATCGCCCGCGCGGGCGGTAGCATCCGGGCGTGGACCTACCGTTCGAGATCTTTCGCGAGCCCGCGGCGATGCGGGCCAAGGCCGGGGACTTGCGCCGCGACGGCAGGCGCCTCGCCGTCGTCCCGACGATGGGCGCGCTGCACGAAGGCCACCTCGCGCTGATCCGCGCCGCGCGCGCCCGGGCCGACGTCGTGATCCTGACGATCTTCGTCAACCCGACCCAGTTCGGGCCCAACGAAGACCTGTCGCGCTACCCGCGCGACGAGGAGGGCGATCTCGCCAAGGCGCGCGGCGCCGGCATCGACCTCGCGTTCTGCCCCGAGCCGTCGTCGATGTACCGGCCCGGCGCGCAGACCTACGTCGAGGTCCGCGAGCTGCAGCAGCCGCTGTGCGGCGCCAGCCGCCCCGGCCACTTCGCCGGCGTCGCCACCGTGGTCAGCAAGCTGTTTCACATCACCCAGCCCCACCTGGCGGTGTTCGGCGAGAAGGACTACCAGCAGCTCGCGGTGATCCGCCGCATGACCCGCGACCTCGACTTCGACATCGAGATCGCCAGCGTCGCCATCGTCCGGGAACCGGACGGCCTCGCCATGTCGTCGCGCAACGTCTACCTGTCGGCCGACCAGCGCCGCGCCGCCCTGTCGCTGTCCGCCGGCCTCGCCGCCGCCGAGCGCGCCTTTGCCGCGGGCGAGCGCGCCGCCCCCGCCCTGCTCGCCGCCGCCCGCGCTCCGGTCCTCGATGCCGCCGCCGCCCGCACCGACCTGCGCATCGACTACCTCGAGCTGCGCGACGCCGCCGAGCTCACCCCGGTGGCCACCCTGACCTCGCCCGCCGTCCTCGCCCTCGCCGTGTTCGTCGGCACCACCCGCCTGATCGACAACCGCGTCCTGGGCTAGGCTTTCACCGGCCACGGCTGGTCGCGCAGCCCGGCCTGCCAGTTGTTGTGCCGGCCGTCGAAGTGCTTGATGTCGATCGTGCCGCGGTCGAAGTCGTCGAGCGTATTGAGGTTGATCGACACGTAGTCGCCGCCCAGGATGTCGAGGTGGCCGAGGCCGAAGCAGTACACCCCGCAGGTCTTGCAGAACTTGCGCTGCCCCACGTGGCTGCCGAACGAGTAGCTCGACAGCTGGTCCTCGCCTTTCACCAGCCGGAGCTCCGCCGGCTTCACGATCGTGCCGACCGGCGCCAGCTTCACGCAGATCGTGCAATTGCACATCGTCGCGCCCTTGCTCAGGTCCAGGTCGGCCTCGAACCGCACGGCCCCGCAGTGACATCCGCCTTGATACGTCCGGGTATTCGTCATCCACCGACGCTACCCAGCCCCACTGACAGCCTTGTGTCAGGTTTCTACGCCGCGCCGGCGATCGTGGCGAGCTTGGCGGCGAGGCCCAGGCGGTAGAACCGGCGGAGCTCGGCGAGCATCTCGGGGATGCGGCGCGGGCCGACAAAGGCGTGCTCGAGCCAGCCGGTGTAGCGCTGGGCGTTGTCGTTGGCGGCGCGGTAGCGGTCGGCCTCGTCGAGGTCGAGGTCGGCCTCGTAGGTGGCGTCGCCGAACAGGCGGCGGCGCAGGGCCGCGGAGTGATCGGGCGAGGGCGAGGTCACGAGCAGGCAGGTGACGTACTTGTCGACCTCGGCCTGGAGCTCGAGCTCGAGCTGGCTGACCGGGCGCTCGGCTCGCGCGCAGCACACCGCGTAGATGAAGTGGCTAACGCCTTCGACCACGAGCAGGAAGTCGCCGAGGTTGTGATCGCCGAGGCGCGTGCCCGGATCGTGCTGGGCGAGGTTCGCGAGCGCCTCCGGATCGACGA
>DASWOO010000802.1:0-2417 GCA_036404335.1 Kofleriaceae bacterium | reverse complement strand
CGCAGCGCCGACTTCGCGGCGATGATGCAGCGGATCACCGACACGCCGGTGCCGGCCGGCGGCTGGGAGCAGGATCCGCGGCACAGCGCGCCGGCGGTGGTCGACCAGGCGATGGCCCGGTTCGGCCTGGGCCGCGACGCGGCCGCGCTATACCTGCAGTACCTGACGCTCCTGTCGCCGACGACCCGGCACGTCCACCGCTGGAATGGCTGGACGCCGCGTCAGCTCGACGCCGCCAACGCCGCGCTCATCGCGCATCGCCTGGTGATCGAGGCCCGGCGCGAGCGCGCCCAGCGCGGCCACTTCCTGCCCGGCGGCTGGGCGGCGCGCAGGCCGCCGCACCCACCGATCGAGACCTGGAAGCTGGCGATGTATCATCCGCGCCCGGCGGAGGCGCCGCCCTTGCCCCGGCTCGTGGCGCTCGCGCCGTTCCATCTGCTGTTCGCGCGCGCCTGGGCGCGGATCGAGGCCGGCGACGTGCCGAAGTACGAGGACGTGACGCCATGAGCAAGAAGAAGCCAGATCCCGCGCCAGATCCCACGCGAGATCCCACGCCCGGGCCCGCGCCAGATCCCACGCCCGATCCCGCGCCAGATCCCACGCCCGATCCCGCGGTCCAGGCGCCACCACCCGAGCAGATCCACGCCGCCGAGCTCGCGTTCCTCGCCGCGTGGGACGCCGGGCCCCGGCCGCCGCGCTGGAAGCTCACGCCGCGCGCGGTCGTGACGTTCATCATCGGCTCGGCCGGCGAGCCGCTCCGCGCCGGCGGGCACGCCCTGGTGATCGCCGAGAAGTTCGTCGGCGATCGCGCGCTGATCGAGCGCTGCGTGGTCACGCTCGCCGGCGACCGCGGCCTGCTGCTGGTCGGCGAGCCCGGCACCGCCAAGTCGCTCCTGTCCGAGCTGCTGGCGGCGGCGATCAGCGGCGACTCGTCGCTGACCGTGCAGGGTACCGCCGGCACCGCCGAGGAGCACTTTCGCTACGGCTGGAATTACTCGCTGCTGATCGCCAAGGGCCCCGTGCCCGAGGCGCTGGTGCCCTCGCCGGTGCTGACCGCGATGCGGCGCGGCGCGCTGGCGCGGGTCGAGGAGATCACCCGGTGCCTGCCGGAGGTCCAGGACGCGCTGGTGTCGATCCTCAGCGACCGGCGGCTCGGCGTACCCGAGCTCGGCGCGCTCGAGCCGGCGCAGCGCGGCTTCAACCTCATCGCGACCGCCAACCTGCGCGACAAGGGCGTGTCGGAGATGTCGGCCGCGCTCAAGCGGCGCTTCAACTTCGAGACCGTCGCGCCGATCGCCGACCTGGCGCGCGAGACCGAGCTGGTCCGGCGGCGCGCCAGCCAGATCGTCGCCGAGGCCGGCGCGCCGCTCGCGGTCGACGACGCGGTGCTCGAGGCGCTGGTCACGATCTTCCGCGACCTGCGCAGCGGCCGCACCGTCGAGGGCTGGGCGGTCGAGCGGCCGACCTCGGTGATGAGCACGGCCGAGGCCGTCGCCGTCGCGTCGTCGATCGGCCTGGCCGCGACCTACTTCCCCGGTGACCGCGACGTCGCGCGCCTGGTGCCCGAGTACCTGCTCGGCGTGGTGATGAAGGACGAGCCCAAGGATCGCGGCAAGCTGCTCGCCTACTGGGATGCCACGGTAAAGCGCCGCGCCGAGGGCGAGGCCCGGCTGTGGAAGCAGCTGCACGAGCTGCGGCGCGCGCTCGAGGGGGCGTGAGCCGCGGGCTCGCCGCCGGCGACGATCCGGCGCGCGCGGTCGAGGAGCTGGCCGGGTGTCGCGATCCGTGGCTGTTCGGCGTGCGCCACCACTCGCCGGCGTGCGCGGCGGCGCTGCCGGCCCTGCTCGACGCACTCGCGCCGGAGGTGATCGCGATCGAGCTGCCGGCGGACCTCGCGCCGTGGATCGAGTGGCTCGGCCACCCCGACGCCGCCGCGCCGCTGGCGATCGCGGCGGTGTCCGACGCCGGCGACGACCTCGGGTTCTATCCGTTCGCCGACTTCTCGCCGGAGCTGGTCGCGATCCGCTGGGCCCGGGCGCGCGGCGTGGCCGTGCACGCGATCGACCTGCCGGCGCGGTCGCGGGCCGGGCACGGGCGCGAGGCCCCGGCCGGCGTCGGCATCACCGCGCGGCTGCCGGGCGACGACAGCTGGGAGCAGCTGGTCGAGGCGCCGGCCGTGCTCGCCGAGCCCGAGCGGGTGCGGCGCGCGGCGCTGCTCTACGGCTGGGCGCTGCGGCTCGACGCCGCGCGCGGCGATGGCGTGGCGGCGTTCGATCTCGCGCGCGAGCAGCACATGCGGATCGCGCTGGCCCGGCTCGGCGCGCGCGGCGCGCGGGTCGCGGCGATCGTCGGCTCGTTCCACGCCGCGGCGCTGGTGCCCGAGTCGCGGCTGTGGCTGCCGCCGCCCCCGCCGGCCG
>DASWOO010000801.1:0-2444 GCA_036404335.1 Kofleriaceae bacterium | reverse complement strand
AGCACGCCGAGCACGCCGGCCTCGGCGCACGACGGCGCGTCCTCGGCGGGCGGCGGCTGCGGGTAGAGGCAGCGGTAGCAGGGCCCGCCCGCGGCGGGGAACACGGTGATCTGGCCCTCGAACCGGAAGATCGACGCGTGGATCACCGGCACGCCCAGGCGCAGCGCGGCGTCGTTGACCAAGTAGCGGGTGGCGAAGTTGTCGGCGC
Organism: Kofleriaceae bacterium; assembly: GCA_036404335.1. Lineage (GTDB taxonomy): Bacteria > Myxococcota_A > Polyangia > Haliangiales > Haliangiaceae > JABFXX01. The sequence continues at coordinate 2,236 of DASWOO010000801.1, read as the reverse complement.
CGTCGATGATCACGTCGTAGCCGGCGATCAGCGCCAGGGCGTTGTCCGAGGTGATCCGGGTGCGGTGCTTGGCGACGGCGACGTCGGGGTTGAGGCCGCGCAGCGTGGTCTCGGCGCTGTCGACCTTGGCCTGGCCGACCCGATCGGTGCCGTGCAGGATCTGGCGCTGCAGGTTGGACGCGTCGACCACGTCGTCGTCGACCACGCCGATCGTGCCGACCCCGGCGGCGGCCAGGTACATGCTCGACGGCGAGCCCAGGCCGCCGGCGCCGATGCACAGCACCCGGGCGGCGAGCAGCTCGAGCTGGCCGGCGGTGCCGACCTCGGGCAGGAGCACGTGGCGCGAGTAGCGGGTCTCCTGATCGGGCCGGAGCGTGGCGGGCGTCTCCCACGCCAGGCCGGCGCGCTTCCAGCCGGTGAACCCGCCGGCGAGCGACCGGACGTCGGCGTAGCCGAGCTCGAGCAGGCTGCGCGCGGCCAGCACTGAGCGGGTCCCGCTGGCGCAGTACAGCACCACCGGCGTGGCGCGCTCGGGCACGGCGCGCTCGATCCGCAGCTCGAGGAAGCCGCGCGGGATGTGCACCGCGCCCGGGATCGCGCCCTGGGCATGCTCGTCGGGCTCGCGGACGTCGATGATTGCGGGCAAACCTCCGCGATCACGGAGAGGATCGGCCAGACGCGCGGCCAGCTGTGTGGCATCGATCTCGGTCGTCTTGCCGCGAAGCTCGCGGAGCAGCGTGTCAAAGGTAACCACCCCAGTAGATTGCCATGACCCTCACGTGAGGGTAAGGTGGCCTCGTTCAGTTCCCCAGGAGCTTGAAAAACCGATGTCCGAGCTTTCCGTTACGTCCCCCACGCCGTCGAACACTCCGCCGCCCGGTCTCGATCCGGACGGCCCCGAGTCGATGGTGTTCATCACCCCGACCGCTGCCACCAAGGTCAACGAGATCCGCGACGCCGAGGCCATCGAGGGCAACATGGCGCTGCGGCTCCGCGTGGTCGGCGGTGGCTGCGCCGGGTTTTCCTATGACCTGTACTTCGACGAGCCCGCCGAGGTGGATCGCCAGTTCGCGATCCAGGGCGTCAACGTCGTGGTCGACGAGATGAGCCTCATGTACCTGGTCGGCACCGAGATCGACTACGTCGAGGGCCTCCAGGGCGCCGGCTTCAAGTTCAATAATCCGAACGTGAAGTCGACCTGCGGCTGCGGCTCATCGTTCAGCGTGTAGCGGCCCGCCGTGGCGGACGATATCGCCCACGTCCTCGCGCGCGAGCTGGGCGCCGACGCGATCGTCGGTCCGGGTCACGAGCGACTCGATGACTACGGCCGCGACGAGAGCCCGCTGCCGGAGTTCTTTCCGCCGGCGTGCGCCGTGCTCGTCGAGAGCACCGAGCAGGCCGCGGCGGTGCTGCGGATCTGCCTCGAGCGCAAGGTCGCGGTCACGCCGCGCGGCGCGGGCAGCGGCATGTGCGGCGGCGCGCTGCCGGTCACCGGCGGCGTCGTGCTGTCGACCGAGCGGATGCAGCGGATCAAGGAGATCGACGCCGGCGATCTGATCGCGGTGGTCGAGCCCGGCGTCATCACCGGCAAGCTGCAGGAGGCGGTCGAGGCCGAGCGGCTGTTCTATCCGCCCGATCCGGCGTCGCTCGAGTACTGCTCGATCGGCGGCAACGCGGCGACCAACGCCGGCGGGCCGCGCGCCTTCAAGTACGGCGTGACCCGCGAGTACGTGCTCGGCCTCGAGGTCGCGCTGATGGGCGGCGAGGTCCTGCGCTGCGGCCGGCGCACCGCCAAGGGCGTCACCGGCTACGACCTGGTCGCCGGGTTCGTCGGCACCGAGGGCACGTTCGGCGTGATCACCGAGCTGACCTTGAAGCTGTTGCCGCTGCCGGTGGCGGCGGCCACGGTGCTCGGCGTGTTCGACGGCGTCGTGACCGCGGGCGCGGCGATCTCGGCGCTGCTGCGCGATGGCCTGCGGCCGCGCGTGCTCGAGATCGCCGACCACTACTCGATCGACGTGATCCGCGACAAGAGCCGCTATCGGTTCCCGGCCAACGCCGGCGCGATCGTGCTGATCGAGGTCGACGGCGAGCCCGAGGCGATGGACCTGATGATGGAGAAGATCGGCCTGCGCTGCGACGAGCTCGGCGCGCTCGACGTGCTGGCCGCGACCGAGCCGGCCGAGCGCCGCAACGTGTGGGAGGCGCGCCGGCTGATCTCGCCGGCGCTCAAGGC
>DASWOO010000800.1:0-2657 GCA_036404335.1 Kofleriaceae bacterium | reverse complement strand
GTGAGCCGCGGCAGGACATCCGCGAGGTAGGCGTGCGGATCGACGCCCGCGAGCCGGCACGAGCCGAGGATCGAGTAGGCGATCGCGGCTCGGTCACCGCCGGAGTCAGCGCCTGCGAATAAGAAATTCTTACGAGTCAGGGCGGCGCGAACGTGCAGTCGCTCGACAATGCCGTTGTCGAGCGGCACCTCGCCGTAGTCGAGGAAACGCGCGAGCGCGACCTCGTGATTGGTGAAGTAGCGCAGCGCGGCGCCGAGCTTGGAGGCCGGTGGCTCGTGCTTCTTGCGCACGGCACACCATCGGGCCAGCTCATCCCAGACGGGCTTGCTGCGTGCGCGGCGCTCGGCAAGCTTGTCCGTCGGATCGCGGTCGCGGATCTCGGCCTCGATCTCGTACAGCTTCTTGTAGGCGGCGAGCGCGAGCGCCGCGCGCTTGTCGCCTGCGTCGAGCGCCTTCACGAAGTAGCGCCTCGCGTGCATGTTGCACCCGCACTCGATGAGGTCGGCGCGCTTGAAGCTGGCGTCGAACAGGCTGGAGGCATCGGCGACCGTGAGTCCCGTGCGGAAGCCGAGGACGTCCTCGGGGCCGAGCTCGTTGGGGCGCTGACCGGTCTTCTTGCCCGACGAGACGTAGAGGTACGCCGCGATCACCTCGCCCGCGGTCACGCCGACGTAGCCCCACAGCGCGCCGAGCTTCTTGCCGTTAGGGGCGTCGCGGTCGAGGACCGGCAGGCCCGTGCCGTCGAGGTGCATCACCGGCGCGCCGATCACCTCGGCGATCGCGGCCCGCCACACCGGGCGCAGCAGGTCCGTGCACCACTTGACCTGATCGGCGAGCGTCGAGACTGCGAGGTCGATGCCCAGCCGACGAAAGCGCTCGCGCTGGCGATGGAGCGGCAGCCCATCGACGTACTTGTCGATCAGGAGCGAGGCCACGAGCCCGAGCCCAAGCTTGCCATTGGGCACCACGGTCTGGCCGGCCGGCGCACGCACCGGCGCGCCCTCGCACGGGTCGCACCGGAGCTGCTCGCGGATGTCGCGGCGCACGATCACCTCGGGCGGCAGCACATCGATCACCTCGATGACGTGCGGCTCGGTGCACGCGCGCGGGTTGCCGCACTTCGGACACGCGCGCTGCTCGGCAGGGACCTCGATCGGGTTGTCGATGCGACGCAGGTGTGCCGGCGCCGTGGTCTGCGATCCAGGCTGCCGCGGTGGGCGCTCCGTGCGCAGCTTGGCCAGGTCACCGTCGTCCTCGTCGTGGGCATCGTCGAGTCCCGACGCGTCGCGGAGCTTGTCGTCCGAGTCCCTAACCTCGTCGCGGCTCGCATCCCGCTCGGACCCGGGCTCGCCGTCTGCGCGTCGCATGGCGTCGGCGAACAGCACCAGCTGCGCGGTCGACACCTTCTCGCTGACCTTGAACCGAGCAGCGGTCCGCGCGAGCTGGCGCTCGAGATCGGTGGTTCGCGCGACCAGCTTGCTGACAATGTCGAGCACCGCATCGCGCTCCTGGTGGTCACCGAGCAGCGTGCGGAGGACCTCGAGCACCGGGCCGCGTAGCGGCGCCGGGCTCGCGGCCGGCTCTGGCTCGTCGTTCGGCGCCTCGTCGCGCATGCATCGCCATCATGGTCGCGGCGAGATCGAACGCAAGAGGTGCGATGCACTTGCGTGATCGATGTGAGCGATCGTTAGGCCGCCGTCGAGCCCACGCGCGGTTCCGGATCCCACCGCGGCTTGATCTTGGTCTGCGCGATCTCGATGCCCTCGAGCAGCATCGCGAGCTCGTGCACATCGATCGCGACGCTCGCCGCACCGTCGACGACGCGCGCGGGGAAGGTGAACGTGCCGCGCTCGAGCCGCTTGTGGACGATCGTGAAGCCGCCGCGCGTCCACAGGATCAACTTCACCTGGTTCCTGCGCCGATTGAGGAACACGAAGACGTGCCCGCTGAGAGGATCATAGCCGAGCGCGCCACGGATCTGGTTGGTCAGACCCTCGAACGACTGGCGCAGGTTCGCCGGCTGCGTCGCGAAGTACACGCGGACGGCGCGCGGCAGCAGGATCACGGCTGCGTCCTCGTCAGCTCGGCCGCAAGCGCCGCAACCCAAGTCGGTGACACGCTGGACAGCTCGAGCGCGATGCCGTGCGGTAGTCGGAGCACCGCCGCGGGCTCGCTGCCGATCATCGCGGCTGGGATCAGCGTCAGCGCGGTCGTCGGCAGTGGGACACGATCCGCGAGCCGCTTGCGCCACCATGCGATCCGCTGCGGGACGAGGCCTCGTGCGCGAGCGAACGCCTCGAGCGTGGCGCCGCTGCGCCGCCATTCGTCGAGGACGTCCTGCGCGTCTGCCTCGGTCCAGGTCTTCCGTCGCTTCGGGGATGTTGGCTTGGCCATCCGCCGAGCGTCGCGCCGGTCAAGATCCGTAGGGGCCCGGCCAGAAGCTATGTGCGCGAAACGGCCGGACGGTCACCTACGTGTTCGACCTCTGGCTCCAGAAATGGAGGAAGACGCAGGCACGCGACGAGATGATCGTCGTGAGGTACGCGGACGACTTCATCGTCGGATTCCAGCGGATCGAGGATGCCGAACGGTTCCTGGTCGAGCTTCGCGAACGGTTTGCGAAGTTCGGACTTGAGCTCCATGCCATCAAGACCCGG
>DASWOO010000799.1:0-1605 GCA_036404335.1 Kofleriaceae bacterium | reverse complement strand
GCGCTGCACAACTACTCGCGGACCGACGACGAGAGCGTCGTCGACTTCGACGTCGATCGCTCGATCGACGACTCGCTCGAGCTGCTCCGCCACCTGCTCAAGGACAAGTCGGTGGTCAAGCACTACGGCGTGGTCGGCCGGGTCCGCGGCCACGCCGGCCAGGTCAACCAGGTGTTCATGAACCTCCTGACCAACGCCGCGCAGGCGGTCGCCGGCAAGGACGACGCCGCGATCACGATCAACACCTCGGCCGACGCGCTCGGCGTCGAGGTCCGGATCTCCGACAACGGCGCCGGGATCTCGCCCGACGTGCTGCCGCGGATCTGGGACCCGTTCTTCACGACCAAGGACGTCGGGGAGGGCACGGGCCTGGGCCTGTCGATCGTCCACGAGCTGGTCGAGCGCCACGGCGGGACGATCGAGTGCGATACCCAGGTCGGCGCCGGCACGTCGTTCACCGTGAAGCTGCCGCGCCAGATCCCTGTCCCGCTAAAGCAGCCGCGCTGAGGCGGATTCGAGCGACCGTTTGCCACGCTGTCAGGCGCTCCCTGCCAGCCTGACAAAATGGCAAGTGGATCGGGTTGCCCGGCCGCAAGCGTCGAAATATTTCGCCAGGTTAGCAGGTTCAGTCCTGGCCCAGGGATTGTTAATGGAAGACCAGCGTATGTGGAACCAGCCTGCTCAGGGTCCGTTTCGCCGGTTCGCCGCGGCGCAAGTCGATGGCGCCGGCGGCTCGTCCGGCCCCGCCGAGCTCGGCGAGGTCACCCGCGCCGCGGACGCGGGCATCGTGCTCGTGGTCGATGACGAGCCGGCGATCGTCGAATCGCTGACCAAGATCTTCAAGCGCGAGGGCCTGACCGTGCTGTCGGCGACCGACGGCACGGCCGGGCTCGACGTGCTGCGCAAGCACCGGGTCGGCGTGCTGCTCACCGACCTGATGATGCCCAACACCGGCGGCATGGACCTGCTGCGCGCGGCCAAGACGATCGCGCCCGAGACCGAGGTCGTGCTGATGACCGCGTACGGCACGGTCGAGACCGCGGTCGAGGCGATGAAGGAGGGCGCGTACGACTTCGTGACCAAGCCGCTCAAGCGCGCGCACGTGGTCCGCATCGTTCGCAACGCGCTCGAGAAGCAGTCGCTGCTGGTCGAGAACCACAGCCTCAAGGCCCAGCTCGCGGCCCAGCGCCGCCGCGCGATCATTGGCACGTCCCTGGCGTGGCGGCGGACGATGGACATCGTGATGCAGGCCGCGCCGTCGGAGGCGACCGTGCTGCTGCTCGGCGAGAGCGGCACCGGCAAGGAGCTGCTCGCGCGCTCGCTCCACGACAACAGCGCGCGGGCCCGCGGGCCGATCGTCGCGGTCAATTGCGCGGCGATCCCCGAGTCGATCCTCGAGGCCGAGCTGTTCGGCTACGAGAAGGGCGCGTTCACCGGCGCGTCGACCGCGCGCGACGGCCGGTTCGAGGCCGCCAACGGCGGCACGCTATTCCTCGACGAGATCGGCGAGATCTCGCGCCACGTCCAGGTCAAGCTGCTCCGCGTGCTCCAGGAGGGCGAGATCGAGCGGCTCGGCGGCGGCGGCAAGCCCCGCCGGATCGACGT
>DASWOO010000798.1:0-17534 GCA_036404335.1 Kofleriaceae bacterium | reverse complement strand
CGCCCTGGCCGAACCGCGCGGCGGCGCCGAGCGAGTCGGCGTGGTCGATCAGCCCGCGGCGCACGACGGTCACGGTCTCGAACCCGCGGTGCGGGTGGCCGGGGAAGCCGGGGACGCGCTCACCGTGGTACATGCGCCAGCCGTCGACGCCGGCGAAGTCCTGGCCGAGCTGGCGCCCGGCCAGCGACGCAGCGGGGCCCATCTGATCGTTGCCGGCGGGGTAGGCATCGTCGTGGTGGACGCAGAACAGGAACGGATCCTGGGTCTGCCACGGGGTGCCGAGCGGGAAGGTCGCGCGGATGGGGTCGGTCACGCGGACAAGCTAGTCATGCGATGTGGCCCGCGCCACAGGGCCGATCGGCTGGGGGCACCAGGGTGCGTTCCGAGGTGAACAGCGCCGCGTCCCGAGCCCCTCGCCCAGCCGGCCGATCGGCGGCGCAACTGCGCATGATCAGGCGGCGCATCGCGTGGCATGGCGGCTGCTCTAGCCAGCAATCGTTCTACTCACCCCTGTCACCACCACGAGGACCCACGCCATGGACACCAAGCAGATCGAGACCGAGAACCACGTCGCCGCCGACACCATCGAGACGATCCAGGACGACACCCTGGTGACGGCGACCGGCGGCTTCCACTGCTACCCCGTCGCCTACGGCGCGCCGGTGGCCTACGCGGCGCCGGCGTACTACGCCCGCCCGGTGGCCTACGCCGCCCCGGCCTATGCACCGGCCTACTACGCCCCGGTTGCATACGCTGCCCCCTACGGCCGCTGGTGGCGCTAGCTCACGGGGCTCAGCGCGCAGCCCTCACGGGTGCGGTGCGTGAGCCCACTTGGTCATGACGCTGTCGTCGCCGCAGCGCGCGATGTAGACCGTCGCCAGCTGCCGGGCGTCGTCGAACCGGCCGTCCATCACCAGATCTTTGGCCAGGAGGTGCGCCGTGTACGGCGCGCAGCGGTCGCCGAGCTCCGAGCTCAGCTGGATGATCTCGATCCGCCGGTGCTGCGCGATCGCCGCCAGCTCGCGGCGCATCGCCGTGGCCCGGTCGGGCTTGTGGTCCGGCATGATCGCCGCGGCCCACGACACCACCGCGATCGCGAACCCCGCGATGACGGTGCCGGCGAGCAGCCGGTGGAACCGGCGGCGATGCAGCGGCGCCTGGACCAGGCCCGACGTCCGGCGCTCGATCTCGAGCCAGTCGGCGCCGGGCACGGCCATGCGCAGCTCGCCCGCGGCCCGCCGCGCGTCGTCGAGCGCGGCCGGATCGACCCGGACGTCGTCGGCGTCATCCGCCGCGGTCGCGAGCCGGCCCCGGACCCGCGGCCGCAGCTCGTCGTAGCCGATGACATTCACCCCGCGCCGCGACAGCTCGTGACGCGCGCGGTCGAGGTGGCGCCAGATCTCGGGGAAGTCGTCGTGCGCGTCGCGGATCGCGCGCCACGCCTCGGGCGCGCCGGCCTCGCCCAGCGCCTGGGCGGCCTCGCACGAGGCGATCAACGCTTCTCCGATCAGGATCGCGCCGACGGCGCGGTCGCGTTCGTCGAGGGCTGCGTGCGCGTCGCGATACATGGTCCACAGTGTTCGGGATTTGTCGGGCCCTTGCAAGCGTTGCATCGCGAGGCCGCGATCACCGGCACTCCGCGTCATGCGCGTACGCAAAGCCCACATCGCGATCGAGCGCCAGCTCCAGCAGATAGAAGCCAAACGGCTCGGTGTCGTAGTCGACGCACACCGATCTCCCCAGCCCGGCGTGGCCGCAGGTGGCGCCCGGCCGACTGCACTCGATCCGCTTGGGAAGGAAGAACACCATCACGACCGCGAACAGGAACGCGAGCTGCTTTCCGCGCGATGACATGCCGGCATGCATGGAGGCCAGATACTACCCGGCCTGCAACCCGCGGGAGACGATCCCCAGCCGAGGCCTCACGCGTAACCAGCCGAGATCGCGACCGGCCGGCCGTGGCATATGCGCTGCACAAAGAGCGTTCACCATGATCACCACGCCCAGCACCGCCGTCCTCGCCACCCTCGACGCCGACTTCCTCGCCTCGGTCAGCGGCGGTTGCCACAAGCAGTGCGCGCCGCAGCCGATCATCAACAACAACAACATCACGGTCCCGCCGGCCGCCAGCGCCGTGCCGCAGGCGCCGGCCGCCGCGCCGCCGTGCCCGCCGCCGCAGATGGACGCGGGCCCGCAGGTCTCGACCTCGGTCTCGATCAACGGCCAGCCGGCCGCGTAGTCATCGGCCGTAGTTGATCTTCTGGATCGTCGCCGCGTCGTTGCTGATGAAGTAGTAGCTGTCGACCGTGCTGTCGTTGTCGAGGTCGCAGCGCGCCAGGACGTAGAACCAGTTCTTGGCCGGCGCCGTGTACCCGAACGACGTGCTCGCGACCGCCCCGGCCGCGTCGGTCTTGGTGCCGGCGATCACGACGTAGCCGCAGCGCGCGCGGTCCTCCGGCGTGCGGATCTTGAGGCTCTGCCACGTCGCCGGCAGCGTGCCGAGCGCCTGGCCCGCCGCCGACGGCGTGACCGGGAACGTGTTGGTCTCGCTCGTGCCGGTCGACAGGAACTTGCCGTTCTCGACGGCGTACTGCTCCTCGCGGGTCCGCAACTCGGCGAAGAACGACGCGACCTCCGAGTCGCCCTTGGCCTTACGGGTCTGGCTGGTGAAGCTCGGCAGTGCGATCGCCGCCAGCACCGCGATGATCGCGACGGTGATCATCACCTCCATGAGGGTGAACCCGGATTGTTCGGAGCGCCGCCGGCCTGCCATGTCGCGATGTTCGGACGTTCCTCGGGGTCGGCTGAGCGTGCGGACGGGTTCAGCTGGGCATGCGCTCGGGTAGCGCGAGCTGTGCGGCGATCTGCGCGATCGCTTGCCTGGTACGCCGAGGTCGCACCTCACGCGAACCCCACAGCGCACTTCCCGTCGACCGGGTGCCCCGATTAGGATGACGTCATGATGTTGTCCCGTGGGGTCTCGCTTTGTGGCGCCTTGTTGGCTTTCAGCTCGTTGATCGCATGCGGCGGACACAAAGGCGGTGACGACGACGATGACGGCACCGGCGCGACGCTGACGATCTCGCCGCCGAGCGCGATGATCGCGCTGTCACCGTCGGGTGGCGGCTTCTCCGGTATGCAGGCGTTCACGGTCACCGCCAAGACGTCCGACGGCACCAAGGACGTCACCGACCAGGTGTCGTGGGACTTCGAGGACGATCACCTGTCGTTCAACCAGGGCACCGCGGTGGTCACCGCCGCCGGGCCGTACCAGATCGTCGCCAACTACGGCGGCGGCACCGCGAGCGCGACCCTGACCGCGACCCTGGCCGCGTCCGGCACCGGCGCCGGCTGGAACGACGGCGACCAGGGCAAGCTCGACGGCACGCCGACCGGCGCCGCGCCGACGATCGCCTACCCGCTCGGCGGCGCGCTGTTCCCGGTCAACATGACGCCGATCGAGATCCACGCCAAGAAGTCAGACCCGGCGCAGAGCCTGGCGCGGATCTCGCTCAGCTACGGCGCGCTACTCGATTACAAGTTCTACGCGCCGTGCGCGGCGTCGCCCAACCCGGCCGCGTTCGCCGACGCGTGCATCGTGACCATCCCCGACGCGATCGCCAGCCAGCTCGCCGGCGTCAGCGAGGCCGGCGACCTCGCGCTGACCGTGCGGCTCGCCGCGGCCGACGGCAGCAAGCTGTCGGAGTCGGCGCCGACGATGCTCGCGTGGTCCAAGGTCGCGCTGACCGGCGGCCTGTACTACTGGACGACCGCCGCCAAGTCGGACAAGGACTTCACCGCGACGGCGATCGCCCGGTTCGACTTCGCCAAGGCGAGCCAGCCGCCGGAGATCTTCCTGCCGGACAACAAGGCGTCGACCAGCGGCCAGTGCATCGGCTGCCACGCGGTCTCGCCCGATGGCGCCAAGCTGTCGTTCTCGATGGGCGGCAGCGACCCGAGCAACTTCTCGGTGTTCGACGTCGGGACCTCGACCTCGCTGCTCGGCTCGCCGGGCTACACCGCGCAGAAGTTCGCGGCGATGTCGACGTTCTCGCCCGACGGCAGCCGCATGGTGACGATGGAGCGCGGCACGCTGACCCTGCGCGGCGCTGACTCGACGCTCGGCGTGATCAAGGACAAGCTGTTCACCGACACGGTCACCGAGCAGATGAGCCACCCGTTCTGGGGCCCGAGCGGCGGCCACCTGGCGTTCGTGTCGTGGACGCCGTCGGCCACTGACGTGACCCAGGGCCACACGACCGGTGACATGGTGCAGGGCGGGCAGATCTGGATCTCGGACACCGACGGCGCGCAGATGACCGGCGCGCCGCGCGTGCTGGTGCCGCGCGCGGACGGCGTGACCAGCTACTACCAGGCGATCAGCGACGACGATCTGTACGTCGTGTTCAACCAGTCGAGCTGCGCCGGCCCGGCCAACTCCAGCGCGCAGGGCTGGGGCGCGGGCGCGTGCGACGGCTACAACGACATCTCTGCGACGCTCCACGTCGTGCCGGTCGCCGGCGGCGCGCCGATCGCGCTGACCCGGGCCAACGGCGGCAGCGACAACCCGCTGACCACCAACTCGTGGCCGCGGTGGAGCCCCGACCACGGCACGTTCCGCGGCAAGCGGCTGTACTGGCTCGCGTACTCGTCGCGCCGGCCGTACGGCCTGTCGCTGGTCGGCTCACAAAGCGACACGACCAAGCCGCAGCTGTGGTTCGCCGCGGTCACGCTCGACGAGGCCGGCACCGCGCCGACCGCCGACCCGAGCTTCTCGCCGGTCTGGCTGCCGGGTCAGAACAAGGTGATGACAGACCCGCGCGGCAACCACACGCCGGTGTGGACCTCGAAGGTCGTCATCATCGAATAGCTAGCGGGGCTCGCGCAGCACGAACGGGACGTGGGCCGCGGTCAGCTCGCGGCGCAGGTCGGCGAGCTTGCCCTCGGGCGCGTCGCCGACCTGGACCAGCTCGGCGCCGCCCGCGCGCTTGCAGGCCTCGACCGCGTCGGCGCGCTGCATCGGCTTGCCGCCGACCGTGATGCCCTTGGCGTCGATCCGCAGGACGCAGCGGTGGGCGACCACGGGCTCGTCGTGGGCCGCGGGGCCATCGCCCGGGCGGCCGCCGCCCAGGCCCAGGCCGGGGCCGCAGCGCAGGTAGCCGGCTGCGGCCGCGACCAGGCCGGCGAGCAGCGCCCACAGCGTGAGCTTGCGCTTCATCCGCCGGCGATCGAGGTGCTTGGCGACGTCGCGCGCGAAGTTGGGGTCGTTGCGGGGGTCGGTCATGGGGGTGGCGCTCCGTCCATCGTCGGGCTTGCTGGGGCTGCCGGGTCGATCAGGGTCGCGAGCGCGCGTTGCTCGGTCAGGCAGCGGTCGAGGTCGCGGTGCAGGCCATCGAACAGCGCGTGCGGCAGCTCGGCGAGCGCGACGGTGGGGGTGATGATCACGAGATAGCGCGAGAGCTCGGCCGTGCCCAGGTGCAGCGCCGCGATCCGGCAGATCCGCTGGTCGGCCGCGCGGTCGCCCAGGTAGGCGAGCGCGACGTCGGGATCGGCGCTGTGCTCGAGCAGCGGCGCGTCGACCGCGACGTGGCGGTCGCCGGCGTCGAGCCCGGCGAGCGAGCCCTGTGGGGTCACGCGGAGCACCAGCGGCGTGCGGCCGGCGAGCTCGGCGTCGATCGAGGCCAGGGCGCGCTGGCGCAGCGCGGCGACCGTCGGCGGCGGGGGCGGCGGCCCGGGCGGCGGCGCCGCCGGCGGAAGGAGGGCGTGCTCGGCGGCGGCCGCGCGGATCAGCGCGGCGAACACGACGATGAACAGCACGTCGAACAGCGACGTGAGATCGGGCGGACGGCGGGGCGCGCGGCGCCTCACGCCGGCGGGCTCGAGGCCCGGCGCCGGGCGTCCCAGGCCTCGAGGTTCTTCTCGGCCGCGTCGACCCAGGCGGTGAGCCGCATGCTGAAGCTCGCCGAGAGCAGGATGCTGCACGCCAGGCCGGCGACCGTGGTCCAGACCTTGAGCGCCAGCGGGCCGAGCAGCTTGGTCAGGTCACTCCCGGTGTACGCGAGCGACAGGCCGAGGCCGAGCACCGTGCCGAGCAGGCCGAGCTGGCGCAGCAGATCGGTCCAGAACCCGAGCGCCGGCTCGAGCCGCTGCGCCCGCATCTGCCAGGTCCGGACCTGCTTTTGCGACCACGCCGGATCGGTCGCTTTTGCGATCGCGTGCGCCTCGTCGCGGATCTGCTGGATCTCCAGCGATCGCCCGGACCTGGCGTCGGGATCGGCGACCAGCGCCTCGCCGAGGTAGTCGGTCAGCGCGCGAACCCAGGTCAGCTCGCGGTGCACGTGCCACCAGCCGGCCAGGAACACCACGACGATGAACCCGCAGAGCAGGAAGGTCAGACCCCAGCCCTGAACGAAGGGTTCCATGGCCCCACTGTACAAGCAGAACCGCCCTCCGAGCAGAACCCCGACCGAGGCGGCCGCGGCGTCTACTGTGGTCGGCGATCGGGGACCCCCGGGTGACATGATCCCGCTTCGGATCGACGAGTCGACAAGCACTTAGCCGTGGCACGCCGGCTGCTCTATCGGTCTGCACACCACAAAGGACAATGGCCATGTCGAACCTCCTCGTCCCCGTCGAAGCCCAGCTCCTCGCAACCGTCACCGGGGGTAGCTCCACCCGCAGCTGCAGCGGCAGCACCAGCGACGCCCTGACCACCACGCTGACCCAGCTGCAGAGCACGATCAGCTCGCTCAGCCAGAACAACAACAACGGCGGGTTCTCGACGACCGAGGCGATGATGCTCGGCCTGATGATGAGCCAGCGCAACAACAACGTCGTCGTCGTCCGCCACGGCTTCTGGTGAAACCCGGCGTCATGGGGGACAACTTCCCCCATGAAAGCCATCGCGATCACCAAGCCCGGCGGACCCGAGGTCCTGGCGCTGGTCGACCGGCCGCTGCCCGAGCCCTCGCGCGGCGAGGTCCGCGTCCGGATCCGGGCGACGGCGATCAACCGCGCTGATCTGCTCCAGCGCATGGGGCATTACCCGGCGCCCGCGGATGCGCCCGCGGACATCCCCGGGCTCGAGCTCGCCGGCGAGGTCGACGCGCTCGGCCCCGGCGTGGAGCGGCTCAAGCTCGGCGACCGGGTGTTCGGCCTGGTCGGCGGCGGCGCCTACGCCGAGGCCGCCGTGATGCACGAGCGGACGCTGGCCCTCATCCCGGAGGGCCTGTCGTTCGAGGACGCCGCGGCGGTGCCCGAGGCGTTCATCACCGCGCACGACGCGATCGTCGGCCAGGCCGGCATGCGCGGCGGCGAGACCTTGCTGGTCCACGCCGCCGGCAGCGGGGTCGGCACCGCGGCGATCCAGCTCGGCCGCGCGCTCGGCGCGTACGTCATCGGCACCGCGCGCAGCCAGGACAAGCTCGATCGCGCCCGGCCGCTCGGGCTCGACGCCGGCGTGGTCGCCGCCGATGGCAAGTTCGCCGACGCGGTCCGGACGCACGGCGAGCCCAACGTCGTGCTCGAGCTGATCGGCGGGCCCTACGTCGACGAGGACATCAAGTGCACCGCGGTGCTCGGCCGGATCGTGCTGGTCGGCCTGCTCGCCGGCGGCCGCAACGAGCTCGACCTCGGCGGACTGCTGCGCAAGCGGCTCCGGCTGTTCGGCACGGTGCTGCGCGCGCGGCCGCTCGAGGAGAAGATCGCGGCGATGCGCACGTTCGAGGCGCAGGTGGTGCCGCTGCTCCGGCGCGGCCGGCTCGTGCCGATCGTCGACGCGGTGCTCGACCTCGACGCCGCGGGCGAGGCCCACAAGCGCATGGCGGGCAACGCGGGCTTCGGCAAGATCATCCTGCGCTGCTGAGCGCTACCGGTAGGCGGTGGGCAGGTCGAGCGGCGGCGGCGCGTCGACGCGGTAGATCGGCAGCAGGTTGACGCGCTCGTCCCACGACGCGTGGCGCTGGTAGAACCAGTCGAGCCGGCGCTGCGGCGACGCGGCCATCGCGGGATCGGCGGCGAGCGCGGCGTCGAACTTCGCCTGGAGCGTCGGGTCGGCGGCGAGCAGGTCGCGCGCTGCCTGCTCGGCGACGTAGGACTCGAGGTACTCCTTGCGCTCGAACACCGCGTTGAAGCTGCCCCAGGCGGTGAGTGAGTCGGGCAGCGCGGGCTCGAGCAGGTGCAGGACCAGCCGGGCGCCGGGCTGGGCGATCGGCACGTAGATCGCGCCGGCCTGAAGGGTCCGGGTCTCGGACGTCCACGCGCCCTCGGTCACGACCGGCGTCCGGCCCTCGAACGGCGGCTGGTAGCTGACCTTGGTCGCGCGGTAGACCTCGAGCGGAGCGCGCGGTTCGCCGGCGATGCGGAAGTAGCGCAGGCCGTGGCTGGCGAGCACCGCGGCGACCTGGCGGGCGAACCCGCCGTCGATGAGGTAGCCGGCGCGCGGGACGTGGATCGTCGTCTTGGCCACGAGCTGATCGAACAGCGGCAGCTTCCAGATCTGCGGGGCGTGCTCGTCGTAGACGATCCAGTCGCTGCCGGAGAGCTCGGAGTGGGCCTTGGTATAGGCGTAGCCGCGGAACTCGATCTGCGTGGCGTGCGGGCCGGTGGTCCAGTCGAGGACCACGTCGTGGCCGCCGAGCGCCTGGTCGGCGCGGTCGGCGGCGGCCTCGGCGGCCTGCCAGGTGCGGCCGTGGGCGATCGCGGCCTCGGTGATCGCCTGCAGCGCGCGGTAGGTGCTGAGCGCGCGCTCGGCGTACGTCCGCCAGCTGTGGGTCTCGATCAGCACGCCGAGCCGGCTGCGCGCGGCGGCGTAGAACTGCGAGAACCGAGGCGGCGCCTCGGAGATCGCGAAGCCCGAGCTCGGGTCGTCGTTGGTGACGAACGACGGGTAGAACCCGATCGGTAGGTTGCCGAGCTCGGCGAGGCGGTGGACCGTGGCGGCCGACAGCTGGGCGGCGATGGTCTCGAGTCCGTCGGCGCGCGGCGCGACCGGCGCCGCGTTGACGCTGATGTCCTGCTCGAACTTGGCGCCGTCGGTCGTATGCAGATCGACGAGCACGGTCGGCTGGTAGCGCGCGTAGACCGAGAGCAGGGCGTGCATCTCGGGAGTGTCGGCCTTGACGTAGTCGCGGTTGATGTTGAGCCGGGCGCCGTTGGTGCGGAAGCCCATCTGGGCCGGGCCGCGCTGGTTGGGCCGGTTGTTGGGGCCGACCTGCTCGTGGCCGTCGGGGTTCACGACCGGGACGAACACGAGGTCGACGGCGTCGAGCGCGCCGGGCAGGACCACGCCGTCGAGCACGTCGCGCAGGAACCAGAAGCCGGCGTCCTTGCCCTCGATCTCGCCGGCGTGGATCCCACCCTGGAAGTACACGACGGGGTGGCGCGCGCCGCGCGAGACATGCAGCGCGACGATCGGCCGGCCCTCGCCGGTCTCGCCGAGCTGATCGCAGCGCACCCCCGCGTAGCTGCGCGCGAAGTCGCGGCACAGCCGGAGCGCCTCGGCGTAGCGGCCGGTGTCATGCCAGTGCGAGGCCTCGCCGGTGGTGACCAGCGACGGCCGCGGTCCGGCGCAGCCCGATGCGATGGCCATGCAAAAGGCCACGAGCGATTTGCTCATGGCCCTTGCCTAACACGCCCGAACGCCGCGGCGTCTAGTGGCGGTGATCGCGAACGTGATCGTCCTTGGGCGCGGCCGGGGGCGGCGCAGCGCGGCGCGGCTCGGCTCGGGCCGGCTCGGCCTCGCGGTGGTCGCGCACGACCTCGCGGCGCTCGGGCTCGCGGCGGATCTCGGTGCGCGCCGGCTCGCGATGGTCGCGGACGACCTCGCGGCGGACCGGCTCGGACCGGCGGTACGGCGCCTGGCGGCGGGTCACGTAGCCCGACGGCCGGTAGTGGCGGTAGTTGTACGGGCTATCGATTCGAACGATGGCCGCGGGCGGGCGCTCGTAGTAGCCCCAGCCCGAGTAGTAGTTGTTCGACCGGTACCAGCCGTTCTCGTACCAGCGCCAGTAGAAGCCGTCCGAGTAGAAGACCGGCTCGTCGTAGTCCGCCACGACCTGCACGCCGGGGCTGACCTCGACGAGGTCGGGCGACGACGTATCAGCGCTGGCGCTAGCGCTGTAGGTCGCGGTGGTGCCGACGTCGGCGGACGTATAGCAGCCGCCGGCGGCCGCAGCAGCCCCGAGCATCAATGCAGCCAGGATCGTTCCACGCATATCAGTATCCTCCAGTGTCGAGCAGCATCAGCATGCCCCATGCCAGTGTCAACCACCCGCGAAATCACACGGAATCGCGGGCCAGCAGCCCGCGCGTGTAGGCGATCGTTGACGTGGCGTGCGCGTCACAGCGCCCCACCGGCCGACTGTAGTTCATCAGGCGACTTCGATCCACAGCTCGTTGCGGCGCAGGAACGGCGCGGTGACCGGCCAGTCGTACGCGGCGAACATGACGCTGCCGCGGGCGGCCAGGCCGGCGTCGAGCACCTTGGCCAGGAGCTCGCGCTCGTGGGCGGCGACGTTGTCGCGGGTGTACCGGCCGCGGAACCGCAGCACGGCGACCGTCTTGCCGGGGACCTCGTGAATCTCGACGCCCGGGTGGCTGGGGTGCGGCAGGCTGGCGATCGTCCGGCCGGGCGGCATGACGAACGACACGGTGTAGCGGCCATCGCGCATCGCGGTGATCACCGGGGTCGCGCGGTGCAGCATCTCGCCGGTCCGGTTGGCGCCGCACACGTAACACGCGAGCCGGCCGTAGCCGTGATCCAGGGCCTGCTCCATCGACGCGACGTCGACGCCGGCCGCGGCTTCGATCCGCGGCGCGTAGCGGCGGAGCTCGAGCCCGCCGACCAGGCCGCGGGTCTCGTACGCCGGCTCGGGCATGAACCAGCGGGCGAGCTCGACGCGCAGCGCGCCGATCGCGACGGCGGAGAGGCCGCCGGCGATCCAGCCGCGGCGCGCGCCCGACGCGCGGGCCAGGGCGATGCCGGTGACCGCGGGGACGGTCAGCAGCGAGCCGAGCATCGCGAGCCGCCGCCAGCCTACCGGGCGGTGGGCGACCGTGGCCGGCTGCGGGACATGTTCGAACACCGACGGCGGGGCACCGACGACGTTCGCGGAGGGCGGTTCGACGAACGTTTCCATGTGGTGGTCTGCAGCAAGCGATATGCCCGGTTCGCGCGGCGTGCGTCCCCCGGGCAGAGGACGTTGGTGACACGCAACGCGTCGCGAGAGCGCAAGCTGGCAAACAAACCGGGCCGTCGAGCGGGCGAGCACGCACGGTTCGCGGTGGGCGCCGCGAGGCGGGCGTGCCGAGGCGCGCTCGGCGTGTCGAGGACGCGCAGAGGCGCGGCCGGGCCCCCTAGTAGTACACGACCGGCTGGTAGCCCCACGGGGAGGCGACGGGGCCCTGCTGCTGGTTCCGCTGGTTCATCACCATCATCATCATGAACATCTCGGTCGAGTTGAACCCGCCGTTGCTGTTCTGCTGCGTCATCGACTGCAGCGAATTGAGGATGCCGGTGAGCGCGGTGAGCACGTCATCCTGCGAGGTCGCCGGGGCGGCGGTACCACCACTGACCTGGGCGAGGGCGGTGGGGTCGATGGTCTGAAACTGATCTTGGTTCGACATGGGTGGTGTCCTTTGTCGGATACGTCGACCAACCACTACAGCAGCCGACGTGCCAGCCCTCGCGGATCAGCGATCTCAGCTAGATCACATGCACTCCGGACGCCACCCCAGGGACGCGGGGCTCGTAGACGTCTACCCCGGGATGCAGGATCGGTGGGGGCCCGGGGCCTAGCGGCGCCACAGGTTGCGGACCACGCCGGCCCAGTCGATCGCGTTCTCGGCGATCGCGCGGAACAGCCGGTACATCGGGCTCTGCAGCGGCTCGGCCGGCGGCTGGGTCGGGGTCACGTTGGGCAGCGGGATCTCGATCGACATCACGCCGCTGGCGACCTCGATGTCGCGCTCCGGCGAGATCTGCGCGAGCAGCCCGGCCATGCCGGCGTTGGAGCCCAGCACCTCGCAGCGGAACCGCTCGACGCCACGCTCGGCCGCGGCCGCGACCAGCCGCAGGAACAGCAGCTTGCCCAGGCCCAGGTGGTGGGCCTCGTCGGCGACCGCGATCGCCGCCTCGGCGACGTTGGGCCGATCGGGCAGCCGGATGAACCGGGCGATCGCCAGGCCGACCGAGATCTCGGGCACGACCACAGCGTCGGGCGCGCCGGGGTTGGGCGCGGTGTCGTCGAGGCCGGCGCCGATCGCCAGGTGGCTCTCGTGATCGACGTCGCACAGGTAGCGCAGCTCGTCGTCGGACAGCGCCTGCTTGGGCGACAGGAACCGCGCGTAGCGCGACGCCGGCGACAGCCGCTCGAACCCGGCGCGCAGGATCTCCCGATCCGCGGGCCGGATCAGCCGCACGACGACGCGGGTCCCGTCGCGGAGCACCGCGCGCTCGACGTAATCGAGCGAGAAGAAACGCGGCGCGGTCATGGTGACCGCAAGTATGACCTTAACTGCCGAAAGCGGGACGCGTCGCGAGGCGATGCGCGAGCTCCTGATCCTGGCGCTCGTGCGGCAGCATACAGGTGGCGACGAGCCAGTCGGTCGCGCACACGTGCTCGGCGCCGTCGTTCTGTTCGGCGCGCCAGCGCAGCATCAGCGCCGGTGACGCGCGCTCGACGACGCGGATCAGGTTGTTGACGTAGCCTTCACTCTTCGTGATGGCGCGCGCGATGCGCGGGCCCGACCAGCCCTTGTCATGGAGCAGCTTGCACCAGAGCGCGAGATCGCAGGTGCCGGCGAAGTCGATGCCGAGGGTGCGTTCGGGAGGAGGAGTGTCCATTTGCATCATGTGGGGACTCGCTGAAGGGCTTTACGCCTGCGGACAGACGATCATTCCCAGTGCGTACGAGCCCGTCGGCCGGGCGGATCGGCGCGTGTCGCAGAGATTCCCGGAGGTGCCCACCGCCGTGGGCATGACGTTTTTCGGGGGAGTTCGAGGGCGGTTGTCGGTACAATCAACGGTCAACCGATGACGTCTACGTCGTTATACCGGCGGCCGGTGCGGGGCCGGCCCGCGCTTGGCTACATGCTCGAGGTCCCGGTCGGCGTCGACACCCGCGACGGGCCGGTCGCCACGTTCTGCGAGCTGCGCGACGGCGGCAAGGTCGTCGGCGAGCTGGCGATCAGCGTGTTCCCCGCGGCGCTGATCATCGACCGCGACGGCATCCTCGCCGAGAAGGCGCGCGACACCGCCCGGCGCGAGCTCGGCGGCGGCCCGGCCGGCGACGCGGTCGCGGTCCGGTTGCCCGGCGCCACCGGCTATCGCGCCGACGGCGTGCGCGGTGCGCAGCTGCCCTACGTCTACGCGTTCACGTTCGCGCCGAGCGACCTCGGGGTCGATGGCGGCGTGCTGGTCGTGATGCGCGCGGCGACCCCCGACTGGCCGGCGGGCGAGCGGATGCTCGGCTCGCTGCGCCTGCTGCGCCGCAACGGCACCGTCGAGGAGCCGGGCGACGCGGACGAGGCCGAGCTGCTGCTGCCCATCGTCGCCCGCGGCTGAGCCTGCTAGGCCGGCAGCGCGCGGCGCGCCTCGACGATCGCATCGACCGCGGCGCGGCGCAGCTCGTCGAGCCGGACGCGGTCGGCGGCGGACAGCTCGGGCACGCGCTGGTACCAGGCGTCGAGCCAGCGCAGCGCCGCGAACGGCGAGGTCAGGATCACCGCGACCGCCAGCCAGGCCGCGGGCGGCGGCAGGAGCAGCAGCGCGCCGGCGCTGAGCCCGGCGGCCCACACCGGGTAGATCACCAGCGCGGCGCCGAGCTTGACCGTCGACACTGCGTCGGCGTCGGTCCGGCGCGCGAGCCAGCGCGGCAGGAAGTAGGGCGCGGCGTAGAGCACGACGCCGGCGGCGGCGAGCGGCGCGAGCGCGACCCGCTGCCACGCCGGCAGCGCCGCGGCCGGCTCGGGCCCGGCATCCATCGCCCCGGCGACGACGGCGTCCGACATGCCGAGCCGGTCGAGCTCGGCGTAGTAGGCGTCGACGTGGTCGGCGACCTGCGCGATCAGCGCGCCGCCGGCCGAGCGCAGCGCCCGGTTGGCGAGCCCGACCTGGCGCCCGGCGTCGCTCCACGCGCCGAGCGTCGGATCGCCGGCGTCGTGCGCCAGCAGCTCGGCGACCCGCGCGATCCGCCGGCGCTCGTCGTGGGTCTCGCCCTCGATCAGCAGGTCGCGCAGGTCGGCCGCCATCTGCGCGGTGATCGCCTGGACGCGCGCTTCGTCGAGCGAGCCTCCGGCCAGCGCGCCCGGGGGCACGTCGCGCAGCTGCCGCACCGGGCCCCACAGCACGAGACAGCGCGATCGGAAGTCGGTGCGATCGTCGAACTCGAGCGCGACGGCCTGGAACGTCAGGCCCGCCGGATCGCGCGCCTCCGCCTCGACCAGCATGCGAGCCGCGCCGGTCCGCAGCGGCGCCAGCTGCGGCTCGCTGTGGCTCGTGCCCTCGGGGAAGATCAGGATGTTGCCGCCGTCGCCCAGGTGGCGCGCGATCTGGCCGAACGCGTCGGTGTTCGACGAGGCGATCTTGTCGGGGGCGTCCACCCTGCGCACGATCGGCACCGCGCCGGCGCGATCGAGCAGCCAGCGCAGCCCGGGGACCCGCCACAGGGTCGACTTGGCGATCGGCGAGATCGCGCACGCCGCGTCCGTGATGATCAGGATCGGATCGATCAGCGCGTTGGTGTGATTGGCCACGAACACGCGGCCGGTCACGTCGGGCCCGGGCCGATCACCGACCCGCTCGATGCCCCGGAAGTACAGCCGCATCACGCGCCGGAACGTCGCCACCAGCAGCTCGCGCATGCCGGCGATAGTAACTCACCACATCAGCGAGCCACCGGTCCACGTCGTCATCGGGGTCATGACGTGGTCGGCGCCGGCGTCGGCCCCGTGCTGCGCGCAGAACCA
The DNA here is from genome assembly GCA_036404335.1 of Kofleriaceae bacterium. Classification (GTDB taxonomy): domain Bacteria; phylum Myxococcota_A; class Polyangia; order Haliangiales; family Haliangiaceae; genus JABFXX01. The sequence goes on along the minus strand of DASWOO010000798.1, from coordinate 2,567 downwards.
GCGCTCGCCGTCGGAGTCCTCGCGAACCGCGGCGCACGACGGGCAGATCGGCGACGCGTCGACCGGCTCGGGCAGGCCGACGACCAGGGTCGGGCAGGTCGCGTGCTGCAGCACCCGGTTCGGCACGGTCTTGTCGCCCGACTTGTTGTGCAGGCCGAACTGGCCGATCACGATCAGGTCGGCGCGGATCTCGGCGGCGAGCTCGGCGATCTCCAGCTCGGGCTTGCCGCGCCGGGCGTGGATCCGGGCGCGCCAGTTGGCGCCGAACGCGCTGAACGTCTCGAGCTGGGGCGTGACCCGCTCCCACAGGGCCTGCTTGCAGTCGTCGACCGAGCCGTTGCGCTTCTCGCACACGGTCAGGAAGTGCAGCTCGGGGGCATCGTGGCGCGCGGCCTGATCAAGCGCGTGCTCGATGACGATGTCGGCGTACTCCGAGAGGTCGATCCCGACGACGATCTTGTAGCGACGCGGGCGCGCCGCGACCTGGGCCTGGGTGGGTTCGCGTAGGAGGGCCATGCCGCAGCACTTTGCAGGCGGCGTGCCGCTCGCCCGTCGGGCCACACGCCTCCTCGCGCGTGTACGGCAGCGCACTCCGCGCGGCGCAGGCGCACAGTGCTGCTGTCGCGAGCATTGAGAAAACCTCTGGCCTCGTGCCAGTGTGAGGACGTGCAGTCCTACGACCGCGATGCTCCAGAGCTACGTGCCGTGGCGCCGCTCCTCGTCGATGGCACGCTGATCGGCCCCGTCGTGCTCGTGCAGAACGGCGACAAGACGATCGGCGCGACCGACGCCGAGCTGCTGCGGCCGCACGTCGGCGCCAAGCTGGCGATCGCGACGTCGCTCGACGGCAAGTCGACGGTCGAGGTCGCCAACTGGGGGCTCAGCCGGCACGCGGGCCTGGGCCTGCTCGACCTCGCCGGGCCGGTGGTAGCGTCGAGCCAGGTCGCGCCGCTCGGGCTCGGCGCGGTGTGCGCGACCCTGGACAACCGCGGCTCGGGCGCGGCGCTGATCGGCATCGTCCGCGACGGGGACCGCTTCGTGCGCTCGTGGGTGCCGGTCCAGATCGACGCCGACGACGGCGGCATGTCCGACATCCCGCTGCGGCTGGCGAGCCCGCTCGACGACAAGCACGTCGGCGCGCAGGCCGCGGGCGCGTCGCTGTTCGCGTGGTTCCCGCCCAACCAGGCGCTGGGCCGCGCCGGTGAGGTGCTGGTGGTCGGCCTGGCGATCTCGTACCGCGGGTTCGCCAAGCCGCGCGACCGGCCGGTGCTCGCGGAGATCGTCGGGCTGGAGGACCTCGGCCGCGCGCTGATGGCGGCGCACAAGCTCGAAGAGCGCGAGCCGGAGCTCCGGCAGGTCGCGGGCGAGATCAACTCGCGCTAGAGCAAGGGTCGTGAAAGTCGCGACCTGGAACGTCAACGGCATCCGCAAGCGGTTCACCGAGGTCCTCCACTGGATCGATCGGGAAGAGCCGGACGTGATCTGCCTGCAGGAGACCAAGGCCTCGCCCGAGCAGGTGCCCGAGCCGCTGCGCTCGGTGGCCGGCTATCACGTGCACTGGCACGGCGGCGTCAAGGGCTACTCCGGCGTCGCGCTGCTGCTGCGGACGGCGACCTACGGCGACGCGCCGGTGTTCGTCCACCCGCCCTTCGACCTCGAGAACCGGATCGTCGTCGCCGAGGTCGGCCAGGTCGTGCTCGGCTCGGTCTACGTGCCCAACGGCGGCAAGAACCTCGACGACAAGATGACGTTCCTGGACGAGCTGGTGGCCTGGGCCGGCGCGCTCGAGGATCAGGGCAAGCACCTCGTGCTGTGCGGCGACTACAACGTCGCGCGCACCGAGCTCGACGTCCATCCGAGCCTGCGCAAGCCGATGATCGGCCAGTCGTTCCCCGAGCGCTCGCTGCTCGAGGCGTTCCTGGGCCACGGCCTGGTCGACGTCGGCCGCCACGTCGATCCCGACGATGACCGGCTGTTCACGTGGTGGGCGCCGTGGCGCAACATGCGCCAGCGCAACATCGGCTGGCGCCTCGACTACATCGCCGCGAGCCGGGCGCTGGTCGACGAGACCGTGCTCTGCAAGGTGCACCGCGACGTCGGGACCAGCGATCACGCGCCGGTGATCGCGCACCTCCGAGACTCGCCGCGCTAGGCCGCGATCGCGTCGCTCACCGTGACGAACTCGTAGCCGCGGGCGCGCAGCGCGGGGACGATGCGCCGGACCGCCTCGATCGTGGTCTCGCCGCCGTCGCGCGCCTCGTGCATCAGGATGATGCTGCCCGGCCGCACGCGCTCGAGGACGCGCTCGACGACGTGGTCGGTCGGCTTGCCCTTCCAGTCGAAGCTGTTGACGTCCCACAGCACCAGCCGCTTGTGCAGGCGCTGGAACACCCGGACGTTGCGCGGCGACCGGCCGCCCCACGGCGGGCGCGCGATCTGCGGGACCACGCCGGTGACGCGCTCGATCGCGCGATCGGTGGCGCACAGCTCGTGCTCGACGCTGCGCGAGCGGGCGAGCGGCAGGTAGCGGTGGCGATAGGTGTGGTTGCCGAGCTCGTGGCCGTCGC
>DASWOO010000797.1:0-11042 GCA_036404335.1 Kofleriaceae bacterium | reverse complement strand
GTGGTGTTCTCCATCAACGTGATGTCATGCGCGTAGATCGCCTCGGCCATGCCGGTCTTGGTCGTGATCGTCATGTGCGGGGCGTCGACGGCCGTGCCATCCGCCTTCTTCAGCGAGCCGTCGGTGGTGTCGAACGTCAGGCTGCCGGTCAGCGTGACCGCCGAGCCGAAGGTGATCTGGCAGGTGTCGGTCTGCGCCGAGAACGTCGCGCAGGGCGGGACATTGCTGCCCTGGCTGCCCGAGCCGTCGCTGCCGCCGCCGTCGGAGCCGTCGTCGCCGGTCGAGGTCGCGCCGCTCTGAAAGCCGCACGCGCCGACGCCGAACAACGCGAACAGCAAGCCCCAGCTGGAACGCATGCGGCCGATCATGACGCAACGCGGTCAGCGTGTCGCGGCCGGGCGACGGGATCGATCTCACAGCCGCTGGGGACAGAACACCCCGAGCGGATCGCTGGGATCACGGCACCAGCACGAGCTTGCCCTTGACCTTGCGCTGCTCGAGCCGGGCCAGCGCTTCGCCAGCGCGATCGAACGGCAGGACCTCGTCGATCGCCGGGCGCAGCTCACCGGCCGCGACGTGTCGGAAAATCTCGGCGGCGTGCTGCGCGTTGCGCCGCGGATCGCGCATCGCGAACGAGCCCCAGAACACGCCGACGATCTGGCAGCCCTTGAGCAGCACCAGGTTGAGCGGGATCTTCGGGATCTCGCCGGCGGCGAACCCGACGACGAGGTAGCGGCCCTGCCACGCCATGCTGCGCAGCGCCGGCTCGGCGAGTGTGCCGCCGACCGGATCGTAGACCACGTCGACGCCGTTGCCCGAGGTCATCGCCTTGAGCCGGTCCTTCAGGTCCTCGGTCGCGTAGTTGACGGTCTCGGCCGCGCCGTGCTGCTTGACGAACGCGAGCTTGTCATCGGTCGACGCCGCGCCGATCACGTGCGCGCCGAGCAACGCGCCGATCTCGCACGCCGCCACGCCGACGCCGCCCGCGGCGCCGAGCACCAGCAGCTTCTCGCCGCGCTGGAGCTGCGCGCGATCGACCAGCGCGTGCCATGTCGTCGCGTAGGTCAGGAGCGTCGCCGCGCCGACCTCGAAGCCGACGCCGTCGGGCAGCCGGGTCACCGCCAGCTCGGGCACGCAGATCCGCTCGACGAACGCGCCGTGCAGCGCGGTGGCCGCGACCCGATCGCCGACCGCGACCGACGTCACGCCGGCGCCGATCGCCGCGACCACCCCGGCGCACTCGCCGCCCGGCGAGAACGGCAGGGTCGGCTTGAACTGGTACTTGCCGTAGGTCAGCAGCACATCGGGGAAGTTGACGCCCGCGGCGCGGACGTCGATCAGGACCTGGCCGGCCCCGGCGGTGGGCTCGGGCACCCCATCATCGACGCGAAGGCCACCAGGTCCCGAGAGATCGTGAGCTCGAACGGCGCGCATGCCACGGTTATACAGCGGCCGGATAGCTGCCGAGCACGCGGAGCTCGCGGGTCAGCGGGCGAATATCGTCGAGCGCTGCCTGGAACCCCGCGCTGGACGCGTGGCCGAGCACGTCGGCGTAGAACCGGTAGGTGAACGGCGCCTCCGGGATCGGCCGCGACTCGAGCTTGGTCAGCGACAGGCCGCGCTCGCTGATCCGCGTCAGGATCTCGCCGAGCACGCCGGCGCGGTCGGCCAGCGCGAACACCAGCGAGGTCTTGACCAGGGCGCCGTCGGGCACCGGCGCCGGGCGCAGCGCGATCTCGACGAACCGCGTGGCGTTGCCCGACGCCGACTGGATGCCCGACGCCAGGATGATCAAGCCATAGCGCGACGCCGCCGCGCTGCTCGCGATCGCCGCCTGGGTGCGGTCGCCGGCCTCGGCGATCCGCCGCGCCGCGCCCGCCGTGTCGAGGTCGGCGCGCCCGGTCAGGTGCGGGTGCTGGGCGAACAGCGCCGCGCACTGCGCGAGCGCCTGCGGGTGCGAGTGCACGGTGCGCAGCTCGGCGAGCGGCACGCCCGGCAGCGCGAGCAGGCAGTGCTCGATCGCCGACACGACCTCGCCGGTGATGTGCAGCCCGCCCGCCGCCAGCAGATCGTAGGTCTCGTTGATGCTGCCCGCCGTGGTGTTCTCGATCGGCAGCAGCGCGAGGTCGGCCGCGCCGGCCCGCACCGCGTCGGCCGCGCCGCGGAACGAGTCGTGACCGGCGAGCAGCGCGCCGCCGGTGCGCCCGGCGTAGCGGCGCTGCGCCGCCAGGTGACTGTAGCTGCCCTCGACGCCCTGGTAGGTCACGCGCAGCGGCGCGTCCGGCCGGTTGCGCACCGTCGCCTCCTGGTGCGCGACCGACATGTCCATGACCACGCGATACAACCGCTCGACCTGGTGGGCATCGAGCCCGGCCTCGACCGCCAGGCCGCGCAGCCGCTGCAGCAAGAGATCCTCGCGCAGGAGATCGCGGAGCGGGCTGGCGCTGGCGAGCTTGGCCTCGGCGACGCCCTCGACGATGGTCTGCCGCTCGGCGAGCAGCGCGATGATTTGCCGGTCGACCGCCTCGATGCGGTCGCGGAGCGAAGCGAGATCCGGGGCCATGCGTCACTCTATGCGGTAAACTTCTGAGATGGCCGAGGATCCCAAGCCAGAGCTCGTCCATACGCAGCCCCTGCCGCACGAGCTGCAGGGCGAGCCGCCGGTCGTCGCCCGGCTGATCGTCGAGATTCGCAGTGACGGCTCACGAACGATCGCCCGGGGCGCGATGGAGGACGTCGCGACCGGCGCCCGGACCACCGTCGAGGCGCGCGGCGACTCGCCGCTGCAGCTGGCGATCGCGCTCGGCCGCGCGCTGACCCAGCTACCGCGCCTCGGCGCACGCCAGGCGATCCGCGGCCTGCTCGGCAAGCGGCGAGATCGTTGAGCTCCTACCTCGGCGCTCACCGAGGCATGCGCCGTGCAATGACGCCCGGTCATGCAAGACGCGCAGTGGTCGATGCTCCGTAAGTCGCTCCTGGGCCGCGGCTGGACCTGGCGCCAGGACACCTTGTACGCGCCGCACGAGACGATGTGGTTCTCGACCGACGCGCAGCATCCGAACCTCGCGCTGTTTCGCGATCGGATGTCGATGGCGGTCGAGTCGACCGCCGGCTACGCCGAGCAGAGCCCCGATCAGCTCGAGCTCCACGAGGATCTCGTCAGCCTGGTCGGCGCGCTCGACGAGCTCCTCGATAACTAGCCCCAGGCGGTTCACCAACCGTCAAGGACCGTTCACCACGGGTGACGCGACAGCAGATCTGCGGAGTGGTGCTCGCGATCACCTCCGGTCACATCGATCAAGGTCGTGTTGCTCAGTCGATACTGCAGCTGGACCTCGTTGGTGTTCTCGTTGGTCAGCGGCGTCGGCCGGGTGCTGTAATACAGGTACAGCCGGCGCGACAGCTGCTTGCCGAGGGTGCATGACTTGCTAGCCGCCGCGGTGCCCGGCGCGCACGCGACGCTGTAGAGCTTGACCGGCAGGATCTTGTTGAACTGGCGGCCGAGCGCGCCCGACGCGACCTTGGCCAGCGCGACGGTCGCCGCGTCGCTGCTCGAGTCGGCCTGGCGCTGCTGCACGTCGTCGGTCGGCGACCCGCCGAGGAAGAACGCGAACAGTTGATCGTCGGAGTAGCCGGCGGTGTCGGACGACAGGTGCGGGTCCGGCGTGCTGACCCGGCCGCGGACGTCGGCGGTCAGGGTCATCGACGGGAACGCGTACGACATCTGGATCGCGAGCAGCGGATCGACGCTGCCGTCGAACGTGACCGAGCTGGTGTCGGCCGTGATCAGGTAGCGGCGGCCGAGGAAGTCGACGTCGCCGCTGTCGAGGTCGATCCGGCCGACGATCGCGACCTGCTCGCCGATCGCGACGTCGAGCCCGGCGTCGCTGTGCGCGATGGCGTGGACCGAGGCGACCTCGACCCCGGGCAGCACCGCGACGACGTCGGGCGCGTTGAGGATCGTGTTGCCGAGCGCGACGTGCAGGTTGACCGGCGACGACCGCGTCGCGGCCTCGGTGGCCGCGGCCTCGGCGGGCTGCTCGCCCGCGACCAGGCCCGGCGCCGGCACGACCGCCGCCGGCGCGGTCGCCGCCGCGATCGACGTCCGGGTCTTGACCGTCGGCAGCACCAGGTCGTCGGGCACGTCGACCTCGAGCAGCGGCACGCCGGTGCGCGGCGCGACGTTGATCCGGCCGCGCTTGACGTCGAGCTCGCCGGTGACCTCGCCGCCGGCCAGCTTCAGCTTGGCGCCGACCTCGGCGCTGATCTCGGTGCGGTGCGAGCCGAGCAGCGCGACCTTGGTCAGGGTCAGCTTGGCGGTCGCGGTCGCGAGGTCGGGGGGCGCGTCGGCCACGACCTCGATCGCGCCGCCGCCGAGCCCGCCGGTCAGCTCGACGTGCACGTGCTTGTCGTCGATCGCCAGCTTGGCCGAGGTGTCGTGCAGCGTGCCGATCACCGGCGCGATCGGCAGCGCGCCGCCGGTCACGGCCAGCGCGCCCGACAGCTTGCCGCCGGTGAACGCGAGCGCGCCGTCGAGCGTGCCGGCGACCGCGCTGAACCGGCCGGGCAGCACCGCCGCGATCGGCGCGAGGTCGAGCCGGTGCGCGCCGAGCGTGCCATGGGCCGCAGCGACGAGGTCGGCCGCCGGCAGCGGCACGGCGAGCTCGGCGTCGAGCGTGCCGCCGCCCAGCTCGCGGCCGGTCACGGTCACCCCGGCGGCGCCGGCCGCCATCTTCGCCGAGACCCGGAGCTCGTCGAACACCGGCGGCGCGTGGCCGCCGAGCTGGGCGCGGGCCGCGAGCTTCCGGGCGATGACGTCGGCGTGGTCGAGGATCGGCGCGCCGGGCGTGCCGGTGACCGCGGCGTCGATCGCCAGGGTGCCGCCGGTCAGCTCGTGGCGATCGACGATCGCCAGGATCGGGACCGCGTCGGTGTCGGGCAGGACCCACCGCGCCGAGAGCGCCGCGCCGAGCACGGTCCGCGGCGCGGCCAGCCACTGCGCCATCGTCATCGCGAGGGTCGCGTCGAGCGTGCCGAGCGGGACCTTGCCCTCCTCGCCCTTCTTGGTGCCGCCGCCGCGCAGCTCGCCGTGGACCACGGTGCCGGTCGCGCTGGCGGTGACCTCGAGGTGCTCGGCTAGCGACTGGGCGAGCGGGCCACCGCGGATGCCGGTGAGGTCGAGGTTGACCACGGCGTCGCTGACCCCGGCGCCGACGTGAGCCTTCGCCGCGATCGACGCGCGATACGGGATCACGGTGCCGCGCGCCGCCAGCTTCTGGGCGAGGCCGAGCTTGTCGAGCAGCGCGGCGTTGACCCGGACCTTGTCGAGCGCCAGGTCGACCTGGCGGACCAGGCCGAGCGCGCCCTTGCGCCAGGTCGCCGGGTCGAACAGGTGCGCCGGCACGTCGAGCTCGGCGGCGACGTGGGCGACCGCGACGTCCGGCATCCGGGCGTCGAGCTTGATCGCCAGCGCGCCGTGGTGCGCGGCGAGCGCGACGTCGGCGTCGAGCACGCCGATCGGCAGGCCGATGCCGCGCAGCGCGAGCGAGCCGCTCGGGTGGGTCGGCGCCAGGTCGAGCTCGCCGTCGATCGTGCCCCGAATCGCATCGGCCGTATCGGCCGCATCGCTGGCACCGGCCACCGGCGCCGGCTCGGGAGCCTCGGGCGCCACCGGCACCGGGCCGGCGCTGTGGCTGTGCGCGACCGGGGCCGCCGCGGCGTCGTCGAGCGCCGCGAGATCGGCCGGGCTGGTCGCGCGCTGGACCAGGCCGCCGAGCTGCAGCTGATGGGCGGTGACCCGGATCTTGTGGATCGCGCCGGCGTCGAGCTTCAACCACGCGGCGGCGCGGTCGAGCTGGCGATCGCCGCCGTTGGCCCGCGCGTCGATCGTCAGCTGGCCGTCCGCGAGCGCGAGGTGGACCGAGGCGTCGGTCGGCGGCGTGGTCTTACCGGCGGCCAGGCCGAGCACGTCCAGCTTGGCGTCGGCCTGCCAGCGATGGCCGCGGCGCTCGACGTGGATCGCGCTGCTGCCCTCGCCGCGCAGGTTGCGGTTCAGCGTCGCCAGCTCGACGTGCGACGCGTTCACGTCGGCGACGAGGTCGCCGCGCGCCGGGTCGAGCTGCGCGGCGAGCTCGAGGGTCGCGGCGCGGTGGTGCAGCGCGAGCCCGCGCAGCGCGATGCGATCGCCGATCGTCAGCACGCCGCCGCCGCCGTCCCAGCGCGTGTCGCCTGGCAGCTGCAGCGCGAGCCGGGCGAGCTCGACCCGGATCACGTCGCCGAGCGCGACGCTGGCCGAGAGCTCGGCGGTGATCGGCACGGCCGCCGGTCTGGCCGACAGCTCCACGGCGATCGGCCGGCCGGTGCGATACGCGGCGCGCAGCTGGACGTCGCCGAGCGGTCGGCCATCGCGGGCGATGCCGTCGGCGGCGGCCTCGGCGTTGACCCGCAGGCTGCGGCCGGTGATGCCGCCGCGGAACTGGGCGTACGCCGCCGACACCGCGAGCCCGGCGAAGCCGCCGCTGCGCAGCTCGACGCCGCCGTCGACGTCGGCGTCGACGGTGAACCCGGGCGGGTGCGCGGGCAGCGGCGCCGGGTCGCGCGGCGCCACCGCCTGGACCCGGAACGCGACCCGGCCGCGCACCGGCTGGCCCGCGGCGACCGCGCCCGACACCGTGCCGGCGGCGCGCGCCGCGACCAGCTGCCAGGTCGCACCGTGATGGATCACCTCGGCGGTGGCCAGCACCCGCGGCCCGGCCGGCGCGCCCGCCCCGGCCAGCTCGGTGGCGATCGCCGCGGTCGACTCCGATGCCGCCAGCGCCTTGGCCGCGCGATCCAGCGCGGCGAGCAGCTGCGGCTCGGATCGCGCGACCAGCGCCGGCAGCACGGCGAGCTCGGCGCGCGCGTGATCGAGCGAGACCTCGACGCCGGCGACGACCGCGCCGGGGCCGCGCAGGGTGCCGCGGGTCAGCGGCGCGAGCTCGAGCCCGGACAGCTGGAGCACGCCGTGCGCGGCCAGCTTGGCGATCGAGCCGTGCAGGCTGGCCGCGAGCTTCGTCATCCCGGAGCCGCCCAGCGACGGACCGGCGTACCCGGTCAGCGCGACGTGCGTGACGTCCGCCCCCGGCTTCGCCTCGTCCTCGACGTCGACCGCCACGACCACGTCGCCCAGCGGCGCGCCGAGCGCCGCGACCTGCGTCGCCTCGGGGAACCACACGCCGACCACCGGCGCCGGCGCGCTGACCAGCACGTGGCCGCGCGGCCGCCGGGTGTCGACGAGCAGATCGCTCACGGCGATCCGCGCCCGGCCGCCGGCGGCGTCGAGCATCACCAGCGCCGCCGGCACGTGCACGCCGGTGCGATCGATCGCCGCCGTCAGCGAGGCCGCGACCCGCTGGTTGCCCCACCGGGTGTCGAGCCACGCATACGCCGTGATGTCGGGGTCCGCGATCGTCACCGCCGCCGCCAGCTCGAGCTCGCGCACCGCCAGCTCGGCCGCGCCGAGCTCGACCGCGGCGCGGTGCAGCTCGATGTGCGGCAGCTCGAGCCGCCACGCCAGCGGCGGCTGATTGTCGGGCCGGGGCGGCAGGAGCGGCCCGGCCATCGGGTCGAGCTGGACGTCCTCGATCACGATCGACTCGACGTGGACGATCTTGCGGACCAGCGGCCAGATCGCCGCCTCGACGCGGACCGTGCCGGCCTTGACGAACGGCCTGCGGGTCGTCGCGTCGAGCTCGAGGTCGCGGATCGTCAACGTGCCGAACGGGCTGCCCTCGAGCTTGCCGATCCGGACGCCACCCGGCATCACGCCGCGCAGCACGAGCTCGACCCGCGCGCGGATCAGCTCGCGGCCGCGATCGGTGTGGACCACGATGAGCGTTACGGCCAGCACGACCAGCACGAGCGCGAGCACGCCCAGGCCGATCCGGCCGAGCCAGCGCAGCAGCTTGCGCAGCCCCGGCCCCATCAGTAGGCGTCTCCGATGCCGATGTGCGGCGCGATGTTGTCCAGGATACCCGGGTCCCGCCGGTTGAGCCGGTAGCCGACGTCGATCCGGATCTTGAGCCCGCCGAGCTTGGTCCAGACGCCGGCGCCGACCGCCCAGGTCAGGTTCGACAGGTCGAGCTGATCGACGTGCTGGGTCACGTCGCCGCCATCGACGAACAGGTTGCCGCCGATCGGCACGCCGAGCGTCCCGAGCAGCCGGCGCAGCTCGGCGCCGGTCTCGACCAGCCCCGCCCCGCCGAACACGACCGAGCGCGATCCGTCGGCAGACACCGCGCGCGGCGACAGCTGCCGGTCGGAGTACCCGCGCTGGCCGCTGGTCCCGCCCGAGTAGTACCGATCGAGCACCGGCACGTCGCCAAAGATACCGCCAAACCGGACGCGCGCCGCCAGCACGGTCTCGCCGAGCGGCACGTAGCCCCGGATCTCCGGGGTCAGCTCGTTGTAGGTCAGGTCCCCACCTGCGTACTTCGTACCCTTGGAGAACGGCACGAACACGTACATGCCGAACCGCGGATCGAACGGGTTGTCGCGCAGATCGATCGTCACCTGGGCCTCGTAGGCGCCGCGCCGCTGGTCGTGATCGAGGCCGATCGCGTGGACCAGCTCCGGGTGGTCGAGCAGCGGAAAGCTGATGTTGCTGAACGCCACGTGCGAGAGCACCCAGCCGACCCGCAGCTGCAACCAGTGGAACCCGACCGGCGACGCGAGGCTCAGCCGCACCCGCTCCGAGATCGATCGATAGGCTTCGACCGTGACGTCGTCGGCGCCGACCTCGGCGCGACCGACCAGCCGCGGCTTGAACAGATCGAAGTACTCCGCCGAGACCAGCCCGCGGATCTTGGGCTGCGGTTGCTCGAATTGATGGGTCACGGCCTCGGCGAGCTGGGCGTCGGCGCCGAGCGTCAGCTTGGGCACCGGCCGCGGCACCCAGGTCGCGCCGAGCCGCAGCCGCGCCTCGTAGGTCTCCGGCTCGTAGCCCAGGCCGCCGCCGTAGTGGTACTCGTTCCAGATCGACTCGGTCACCGCGATCGCGACGTCGACGGTCGGCGTGCTGGCGTCGAGCTTGGGCACCAGCTGCACGGTCGCGAACCGGCCGAGCGCGTACAGCTCGGTGCGCGAGTCGGTCATCGCGTTCAGCGAGTAGGCCTGGCCCGGCCGGAAGTGCAGCCGGCCGCGGATCGCGTCGACCAGCTCGGGGTGCGGCGTGCCGGTGATCGTCACCTGGCCGAAGAAGCAGCGCCGGCCGGGATCGATCTCGTAGCGCGCGTGGGCCAGGCCCGCGGCGTCGACGACCACCGTCGCGCGGACCTCCGCGTGAGCGTAGCCGGCGTTGGCCACCAGCACGCGCAGCGGCTCCTTGGCCAGGTCGTACGCGTCGTAGTCGAAGCCGGCGCCGTCCTCGAGCGAGATCAGCTCCCGGGCGCCCTCGGCCGGGAGCTCGGGCGGCAGGCCGACCAGCTCGACGACCACGCGCGACCGCCGGCCCTCGACGACCACGAACACCACCGTCTTGCCCCCGGCGCGCGGCTCGATCTTGGGCGTGACCTGCGCCGCGAAGAACCCGTGCTTGAGGTACGCGGTCCGCACCCGGTCGGTGTCGAGCGCCAGGAGATACGGATCGATCGCCTGCCGGTCCTCGATCGCGTCGTACAGACCGAGCGCCGGGGTCAGGTCGCGGCTCGCCAGCGACCGGTTGCCCTCGATTCGGATCGCGACGACCCGGTCGGTGCGCGGCAGGCTCGGGCCCGAGACCTCCGTCTGCTTGCCGCCGCAGCCCGCGGCCAGGGCGGCCAGGACTGCGGCGACGCCCGCCACGAGCGCTCGAATCTGCACCGAGGCCGGATGATGCGGGCGCCCCGGGCGTGACGCAAGTTGGTTTAGTAGTGCTTGCGCCAGAGCAGGTCGATGCCGTTGTAGCCCTTGTCGCCGGCGGTACCCTCGACCATCAGGCGCCGGGTGATCCAGTACTCGAGCGAGCCCTCGCCGGTGTTCTCGTCGGGCCGCGCCTCGAGGTGCTGGCGGTACGACAGGAAGAAGCTGCGCGACACCCAGGTCCCGACCGTGACCGCGGCGCTGCTGGTCGCGGTCGCCCCCTCGTAGCGGATCACGTCGATGCTGATCGGCAGCGCCTTCTTCACGTAGCCGCCGATCTTGTTGGCGACGAACGACGTGCCCGCGTCCTGAGCCTTGTTCTGGGCCGAGCTGTTCTTGGGATCGCCCGCCGGGTCGCCACCGAGCAAGAACCCGAGCAGCTCGCCCTGCGAGTAGGTGCCCGGGTCGCTCGACAGCACGAGCTCGGGCTTGCTGACCCGGCCGCGGACCATCGTGACCGAGGTGAAGTCGGGGAACTCGTGGGTGATCCGGATGTCGAGCAGCGGATCGAGCGAGCCGTCGAAGTGCACGCCAGCGCGCTCGACCTGGTAGCGGCGGTCGAACAGATCGAGATCGCCGCTGTCGGCGTCGATGCCGCCGGTCATGCCGATCATGGCGCCGTCGACCGTCATCTCGAGCTTGCCGCGCAGCTCGCCGCGGAACTCCTCGGACTCGACGTGGGTCGGGTGCAGCGTGATCGCGAGCAGGAACGTCGGGTTCTGCGGCACGCCCTCCTTCATGGCGCCCTGGTCCTGATCGGCGGTCTTGGTGGTCGCGCCGTTGACAAACTTCATGTCTTCGGGCGGGCCGATCGGCTTGAGCTTCTCGCCCTTGTCCTTGGGCACGACCACGTTGCCGTGGTCGACGACCAGGTCGGCGCGCCACTGGCTGCCGTTGCGCGACAGCTTGGCATTGATGTCGGCGGAGATCGCCGGCTCGATCGCGCCGATCGGCGAGATCTTGCGCAGCGTGATCTTGGCCTTGCCGCCACTGGGCGCCGCGCCGTCGAGCGCGATCGAGCCATCGACCGCCAGCGTGCCCTGGCCGAGCTTGCCGTCGACCTTGACGGTGATCTGGTGGTCGGCGATGACCGCATCGATCTTGGCGCGGCGCAGGGTGCCGACGGCCGGCGCGACCGGCAGCCGGGCGTCGGTCATGTGCAGCTC
>DASWOO010000796.1:0-5733 GCA_036404335.1 Kofleriaceae bacterium | reverse complement strand
GCTTGGCGTCCGCGGCCGGCGGGGCGGGCTCGGCTGGCGCCGCCGCGGCGGGCTCGGCGGGCTTGGTCGCGTCGCCCGCGGTCGGATCGCTGACGACGTCGGGCGCCGGCGCCGGTTCGGTCGGCGCGGGCTTCTTCGGGGGCTTCTTCGCCGGCTTCCTGGGGGCGGCGATCGCCAGCGACGGCACCAGGGCGAGCAACGCAACCAGTCGAGCGGACATCGAGTCTCCCAGCGCTATCAGTTGTGGAACGGCAGGAACACCGACAGGCCGGCGGTCACGGCGATGTCGTTGACCAGGAAGCGTTCGTCCAGCAGCTCTTGCCGAAAGGTCCGATTGCGGGCGTCGACCCGGAACGCGACGGCCTGGCCCACGAACATCTTAATGCCGAAGCCGAGCACGCCGGCGGCGCCTCGACTGGTGTTCGAATCGATGACACCGACGCCGATGTCGGCATGCAGGTCGAAGTGGACGATCTCGCCACCCAGGCGCAGCTTGCCGTACACCGGGCTCCACACCAGCAACGACTCGGCGAAGATCTCGCGCGAGTAGGTGTCGGACAGCACGGTGCCGCGCTTGTCCTCGAGCGCGCGGATGATGTCGGCGTTGGCGTGGGTCCACCAGCCCGCGAACTCGACCGCGGTCTCGTCGGTCATGTGATACGTGTACGAGCCGCCGAGGATGTACGTGCCGCTCAGCAGGTCGCTGTCGTAGTAGCCGCCGCTGACCGAGATCTCGTGGCGGCCTTGCTTGACGAACAGGCGGTCGACCGCGCCGCGCCGCTTGCGCTTGAGCGCGAGCCGGTCGGCGATCGCCTGGTCGATGCACATCGCGGTGGTGCCCGGCGCCGCGGCGTCGGTCTTGACCGCGACCGCCACGGTGGCCGCCCCGCCGCCGGCCATCGGCGCCCCGGCCACCGGCTTGCCGGGATCGGGCTTGTCGTCGGCGCGCGCGGCGGTGCCGGCCGAGGCGAGCAGGAGCGCGAGGATCCAGGGCAGGGCGCGCATCACAGCCCCGACGGCAGGTACAGCGCGAGCCCGGCGGTCGCGACGATGTTGTTGGTGAACCGATCCTCGCCCGAGATCTCCTCGACCGCCATCAGGTCGCGAACGTCGAGCCGGATGGTCAGCGCGCGGGTGACGAACAGGTCGATCGCCGCGCCGGCGTCGAACGAGATGCCCTGCACGGCGTCGTGGACCATCCGGCCGCCGCCCGCGAACAGCAGGATGTCCGAGTGGACGATCCCGCCGCCGAGCTTCATCTTGGCGTGGATCGGCGACCACAGGACGTTGGCGAGGCCGACGTACGCCATGCCGGGCGCGAACCGGTTGTCGCCGAAGAACTTGGTGAGCGGCTTGTCGAGGTCGAGGGTCAGCGGCGTCAGGTCGAATTCGGCCGCGATGCCCAGATCCTCGGTGAAGAAGAACCCGAGCGAGCCGCCGACCAGCCAGTCCGACGAGGTCAGGTCGCCGCCGAACAACCCGCCGTGGGCGACCAGGACCAGCTTCTTGTCCTTGGTGAAGTTGCGCTTCTGGACGCCGCGCGGCTTGAGCTCGGCGCCGAGCTGATCCTTGATCGTCTGGTCGAGGCACGACGGCAGCGGCGCATCGGACGGCCTGGCCGGCGCGTCCCGTCCGGGCCCGGGTGTATCGACGCCCGACCCGACGGCGACGCCCGCGGCCGGCGCTTGCGCAAACGCAGCGCCGCCGGCGAGGAGAGCTCCGGACAGCACCACGAGTGCGAGTCCCCCGAACGAACGCTGCACTTGCGGAAAGTTACTCTCGTTAACTGGGCCAAACAAGAAACCCAGCCGCGGATCCGGTGGGACCGCACCTCCTGGACTTCGACGGCACACCGGGGCGCGTGATCGCGGTACCATTTCTTGCGATGGAGCATCTGTCGGGGACGCGCATCCGGCGTGAAGCGACGCCTGCGACCGTCAACCTGCGCCGCTGCAAGCTCGTCGTCATCAAAGGTGCGCAGCGTGGCACCGAGTTCGTGATCTCGGGCGATGTGTTCCGGGTCGGCAAGGCCACGGAGAACGACCTGGTGCTCAGCGACGAGACCGTGTCGCGCGTCCACTTCGAGATCGCGCGCGACGCCAAGGGCTACCTGGTGCGCGATCTCAAGTCGACCAACGGCACGTTCCTCGACGGCGCCGAGGTCAAGGAAGCCTACCTGCGGGCGGGATCGGTCATCGGCCTGGGCGCGTGCGAGCTCAAGTTCACGCCGTTCGAGGAGCGGATCGAGATCCTGCCGAGCGAGCAGGAGTCGCTGGGCGAGATGGTCGGCAAGTCGCCGGCGATGCGCGAGATCTTCGGGCTGATCGAGCGGATCGCGCCGACCGACGCGACGGTACTGATCGAGGGCGAGACCGGCACGGGCAAGGACATGATCGCCCGGACCCTGCACCAGCTGTCGCGGCGCGGCGAGGCGCCGTTCATCGTCGTCGACTGCGGCGCGGTCGCCGGCACGCTGATCGAGAGCGAGCTGTTCGGCCACGAGAAGGGCGCGTTCACCGGCGCGGTCGCGTCCCGCCAGGGCGCGTTCGAGCTGGCGAGCGGCGGCACGGTGTTCCTCGACGAGCTCGGCGAGCTGTCGCTCGACCTGCAGCCCAAGCTCCTGCGCGTGCTCGAGCAGCGCGAGCTGCGCCGGGTCGGCGGCAGCAAGATCATCAAGGTCGACCTGCGCGTGGTCGCCGCGACCCGCAAGGACCTGCGCTCCGAGGTCGAGAAGGGCAAGTTCCGCGAGGATCTGTACTTCCGGCTCAACGTCGAGCCGATCACCGCGCCGGCGCTGCGCGAGCGCCGCGAGGACATCCCGCTCCTGCTCCAGGCGATGCTGGTCAAGCTCGCGCCCGGCGGCGGCGTCAACCTGTCGGAGGCGACCCGGGCCGCGCTGATGGCGCACGACTGGCCGGGCAACGTCCGCGAGCTGCGCAACGTGATCGAGCGCGCGCTGGCCCTGGGCGCCGATCCCGGGATGCTGGTCGCGCCGCTCGGCAACGAGCCGACGCGCGGCGCGCAGCTGCGCGACGGCCTCGAGTTCGAGCCCGGCGTCTCGTTCCGCGACACCAAGGAGAAGTGGAACGAGCTGTTCGAGCGCCGCTACCTGACGTGGCTGATCAAGCGCGCCGAGGGCAACATCTCCAAGGCGGCGCGCGACGCCGACATGGACCGGAAGTACTTGCACAAGCTGTTACGCAAGTACGGCATCACCGCGGGTGAGAACCCGAGCGGTGACGCCGACGAGGATAACTAGCAGGGCGCGCAGAAACCTCGGGTGATCACGGTGATGACCCGAGGGCAAAAGGGCGGGTGCGGGACGTCCCGCGGATGGATTACTCCGCGGGCGGCTGGCGAGTGACCAGGCGGGACACGTAGCGCGACGCGGTGCCGCGCTTGAGGATGCCCTTGGTCACGGCGCTATCGATGATCGAAATCGCGGACTTCACCAGCGAGGTGGCCTCGTTCGACTTGTCGTCGACTGCGGTCCGCGCCTTCTTGACGGCGGTCCGCAGCGACGCCATCGCCGCGCGGTTGCGCGTGCGATGCTTGATCATCTTCCGGTTCTGTTTCTCGGCCGACGCAATATTGGCCACGGTCAAATCTCCTAAAGGGAGCGAGTGGTTACCTCGGCCAGAGCGCCGAGTCAAGAGCCCGGCGTGCTTGCCGGTGGTTCGCGGTCCGGCGAGCGCTCCCGCGGGAGTACCCACCGTGCTTGTGAATAACTTGCGGAACGGTTGGTGACTGAGTGGCTGATCTCATCGAGATCGCTCTCACTCGATCTCGGCTGCTCAAAAAAGCATCACTTTCGTCACCGGGTCTTCACGCCGCGTGGCTCAGGTCTTGGCTCGCGTCGCTTGGCCTCGGTCCACAGCGCGTCCATCTCCTCGAGGTTCGAGGTCTGAGGCGTCTTCCCGCGCGCGGTCAGCGCGTCCTCGACGTCTTCGAACCGCCGCTGGAACCGGGTGGTCGCGTCGACCAGCGCATTCTCGGCATCGACCCCGAGCTTGCGAGCAACGTTCACGACCGCGAACAGCAGATCGCCGATCTCGTGATGCATCTCCTTGGCCACGCCGGCCTGGGCCGCCTCCTCGACCTCGCCGACCTCCTCCTTGACCTTGGCCATCGAGCCCTGCCAGTGGCCCCAGTCGAACCCGACCTTGCCCGCCTTGCCGCCGATCTTCTGCGCCCGGGCCAGGGCCGGCGCCGGCTTGACCCCGGCGAGAATCCGGTCCTTCTTGACCCCGGCGGCCGCCTTCTCGGCGCGCTTGATATCCTCCCACTGGGCGAGGACCTCGGCGCTGGTGGTCACGCCCGACGCGTCGCCGAACACGTGCGGGTGGCGGCGCTCGAGCTTGTCCGAGATCCCGGCGACCACGGCGTCGATATCGAACGCGCCGTCCCGGGCGCGCAGGGCGGCCTGAAACACGATCTGCATCAGCAGGTCGCCCAGCTCCTCGCAGTGGCCGGCGACGTCGCCCTTCGACAGCGCGTCGAGCACCTCGTAGGTCTCCTCGATCAGGAACGGCCGCAGCGACTCGAGGGTCTGCTCGCGGTCCCACGGGCAGCCGTCGGGCGCGAGCAGGCGGTCCATGATCGCGACGAGCCGGGGCAGGCTGGTACCCGCCGGCGCCGGGCTCGCCGATGGGGCAGGCGGTTGGTTCGAATCCATGGCCGCCACCATACCCAGAGATGGCCTTGCCTCGAAGGAACACGTGCTATACGAGGCGCTCTGACGACCAAGTCTATTCGCCGCGAAAAGCTCACCTTTGACGATCCCGAGGCGCTCCAGGCGCTGTGCGGGAGCAACAACGCACGGCTCAAGCTCATCGAGCGGACCGCGGGCGCGCAGATCCACCTGCGCGGCAACGAGGTCACGATCGAGGGCGAGGACCCCGCGATCGACACCGCGAAGCGCGCGCTCGAGCAGCTCTACGACCTGGCGCTCGCCGGCAACCCGCTGTCGTCGGACGACGTGGTCCGCGCGGTCAAGCTGCTGCAGGACGGCGGATCCAAGCCGATCACCATCCAGGCGGTGTTCGGCGAGACGATCCTGACCCCGCGCGCCAGCCGGCCGATCGCCCCCAAGGGCGCGACCCAGAAGGCCTACGTCGACCAGGTCCGGACCAACGACATCGTGTTCGCGGTCGGCCCGGCCGGCACCGGCAAGACCTATCTGGCGATGGCGCTCGGCGTCCGCGCGCTGCTCGACAAGCAGGTCCGCCGCATCATCTTGACCCGGCCGGCGGTCGAGGCCGGCGAGCGCCTGGGATTCTTGCCCGGCACGCTCGAGGAGAAGGTCGACCCGTACCTGCGGCCGCTGCACGACGCGCTGCACGACATGGTCGAGGCCGACAAGCTCGAGCGGTTCATGACCGACGGCACGATCGAGGTCGCGCCGCTGGCGTTCATGCGCGGCCGGACGCTCAACGACGCGTTCATCGTGCTCGACGAGGCGCAGAACACCACGCCCGAGCAGATGAAGATGTTCCTGACCCGCATGGGCTTCGGCTCCAAGGCGGTGATCACCGGCGACATCACGCAGACCGACCTGCCGCGCGGCCAGAAGAGCGGCCTGCGCGACGCGCTCGAGCTGGTCGAGGGCATCCGCGGCATCGGCATGGTCCAGTTCACCGACCAGGACGTCGTGCGCCACCCGCTGGTCGCCGCGCTGATCCGGGCCTACGACCGGCGCGATCGCTCGCGGTTCGAGGCCCGCGAGGGCCAGGC
>DASWOO010000795.1:0-3987 GCA_036404335.1 Kofleriaceae bacterium | reverse complement strand
CACAGTTGATCGAGCTGCGAAGATATCCGGCACCGCACGATGACCATCGGCGCGTGTGGTCTCGAGCCCCAGCGAGAACTCGAATCCATCCGCGGGTCTGTCATCCGGGTGTAACGCTACCCGAGGACTGCCGCCCCAGGCCGGGATCTCCCGCGAGCCCCGTGTGCGGTGCGGCATAGATCACGCCCCGGTCGCCTGGAGCTCGAGCAACGCCCGCAGCTGGCCGCGCCGCGACCGGCTCAGCCACAGATCCGTGCCATCGCGCAGCCGCACGCAGTGGTCGCCGTGCGCGCTCGGCCGCAGCTCGGCCACCCGATCGAGCGCGACGATCGCCGAGCGATGGATCCGCACGAACCGCCGCGGATCGAGCCGGGCCTCGAGATCGCGCATCGGCTCGCGGTGCAGGTACGACCGCGCGCCAACGTGCAGCTGGACGTAGTAATCGGCGGCCTCGATCCAGTCGATGTCGGCGACCGGCACGAACACGGTGCGGCCGCCGTCGCGCACGACGAGCTGGCCCTCGCGCTCGGCCGGCGCGCTCGCGAGCTCGTCGAGCCGGGCGTGGCGGATCTGATCCTTGGCGCGTAAGGCGGCGGTGTGGAACCGCCGGTCGTCGAACGGCTTGAGCACGTAGTCGAGCGCGTGGACGTCGAACGCCTCGAGCGCGTAGCTGTCGTACGCGGTGACGAACACGACCACGAACCGCCGCGCCGGGCCGACCGCCTGCAGCACCTCGAAGCCGTTCATCCCCGGCATCTGGACGTCGAGGAACACCAGCTCGGGCGCGACGGCCCGGATCTGGCTCACGGCCTCGGCGCCCGACGCGCACTCGCCGACGACCTCGATCTCCGGATCGCCGCCGAGCAGCACGCGGATGCTGGCGCGCGCCATCTGCTCGTCGTCGACGATCAGCGTCCGGATCGGCCGGGTCACGCCGCCCCCGGCACGCCGCGCAGCGGGAGCTCGATCACCGCCGACGCGCCCGACGCGTGCTGCGCGAGCTCGAACCGGTACGCGGCGCCGTACAGCCGCTCGAGCCGCGCCCGGGTGTTGGCCAGGCCGATGCCGCCGCGCTCGGCGTCGCGGTCGTGCGGCCGCGCGCCCGGCTCGTGCTCGCTCGCGTCGCACACCTCCATCCGCAGCACCGCGCCGGCGCGCGACACCGCCACCGTGACCCGGCCGGCCGCGGCGCGGATGCCGTGGCGCACGGCGTTCTCGACCAGCGGCTGCAGGATGAGGTTGGGTATCATCGCGGCCTCGACCTCCGGATCGACGGTGACCTCGACGGCGAGCCGGTCGCCGAACCGGACCTGCTCGATCTGCAGGTAGCGCTCGATCAGGTCGAGCTCCTGGCGCACCGCGACCTCCTGCGCGCCGTCGCTGCGCAGCAGCATCCGCAGCAGGTCGCCGAGCCCGGCGAGCATCGTGACCGCCGCGGCCTTATCATCGATGCGGACCAGGCCGGAGATCGTGTTGAGTGCGTTGAACAGGAAGTGCGGTCGGATCTGCATCTGCAGCGCGTGGAGCTGGGCGCGGCTGACCTGGGCCTCGAGCTCGGACGCGCGGATCCGGCGGTCCAGGTACAGCCGGTGGTAGCGGCCGGCGTGCTCGACCGCGACGATGCCGCCGTAGAACACGGCGTCGAAGATCGAGTAGCGCCACATCTGCTGCCACAGGGTCAGCGGGCCTGGGCTTATCCACATGCTGGCCAGGCCGTCGATCGCCATCGCCCCGGCCAGCGCCGCGGCGTGCACGGCGATGGCGATCGCCAGGCTCCGGCGCCCGGCGTGCCGCTCGATCGGGAACCGGCGGCTGATCATCAGGATCGGCACGGTCAGCGCGGTCCAGATCGGCAGCACCGCCACGGTCACCGTCAGCCAGCCCGGCGCCGGGTGCAGCTCGCCCGACCGGCTGCGCAGCACGACGCTCAGCAGGTTGAACAGCACGACCACCGTCCACACCCCGGCGATGATCGCCAGGCCGCGCAGCCGGCCGATCCAAACCTCGCGGCGCATCGGAGCGCGAGCATGACCTCCGCGCTCGCCGTGCACCAGCGTCATCGTCGCCAGCTCGGTCATGGTTGCTGCCAGATCATCGCGCAGCGACCGGCGGCGCGCGGCCGCGATGCAGCGAACGGCGGATCGCGTGCAGGGAGCGGCGCGTCATCGCATCGCGTCGAGCACTGCGACGGCGTGCGACGCCTGCGGCGGCCAAGATCGCCGGGATCGCGTGCGACAACCGGCTGGCGCCGGCGTCCGCGCTCGGCACATCATCGCCGCCATGCGTCTCAGGCTGTGTCTGCTCGCGCTCGCCGCGTGCTCGTCGTCTTCTTCCGGTCCCGGTTCGAGCCACCCCGGCGCGCTGCCGCCGAGCCCGCTGTCGTACGGCGCCGCCGGCATCGATCTCGCCGGCATGGACCGCGCGGTCGCGCCGGGCAACGACTTCTTCGCCTACGCCAACGGCGCGTGGGCCAAGGCCACCGAGATCCCCGCCGACCGCGGCTCGTACGGCACCGGCCAGCAGGTCGAGGAGCTGACCACCCAGCGGACCTCCGCGCTGATCGCCGACGCCGCCCGGTCGGCGCCCGCCGGCTCCGAGGCGCAGCAGATCGGCGATTACTACGCCAGCGTCCTCGACCAGGACGCGATCGACAAGCAGGGCCTCGCGCCGATCCAGCCCGAGCTCGACCGGATCGCCAAGCTCACCGACGGCCGCGCGCTGTCGGCCTACCTCGGCAGCACGCTGCGCGCCGACGTCGACGTGCTCAACGCGACCAACTACGACACCGAGCACTTGTTCGGCCTGTGGATCGCCCAGGATCTCAACGACCCGTCGAGGTACGCGGCGTTCCTGCTGCAGGGCGGGCTCGGCCTGCCCGACCGCGACTACTTCCTCGACGCCTCGCCGCGCATGGCCGAGACCCGCGACGCCTATCGCGCGCACATCGCCGCGATCCTCAAGCTCGCCGGCATCGCCGATCCCGACGCCAAGGCCGGCCGGATCTTCGAGCTCGAGCACAAGCTCGCCCAGGCCCACGGGGCGCGCGGCGACACCGAGAACGTCGAGAAGGGCAACAACCACTGGCCGCGCGCCGAGCTCGATCGCCGCGCGCCCGGCATCGACTGGCCGGCGCTGCTCGCCGCCGCCGGCCTCGATCGCCAGCCGGTGTTCGTGATCTGGCAGCCGGCCGCGGTCACCGGGATCGCGGCGCTGGTCAAGTCCGAGCCGCTCGAGGTCTGGAAGGACTACCTGACGTTCCACGCGATCAACGGCATGGCGCGCGTGCTGCCGCGGGCGTTCGACGACGCGCACTTCGCGTTCTACGGCAAGCAGCTGTCGGGCATCCAGGCGCAGCGCGAGCGCTGGAAGCGCGCGGTCGACGACACCAGCGCCGCGCTCGGCATGGCGGTCGGCAAGCTGTACGTCGAGCACTACTTCCCGGCGTCGGAGAAGGCGCGGGTCGAGCAGATGGTCAAGAACGAGCTCGCCGCGTTCGCGCGCCGGATCGACAACCTGGCGTGGATGGCGCCGGCGACCAAGGCGCGGGCCAAGGCCAAGCTCGCGGCGCTCAAGGTCGGCGTCGGCTACCCCGACACCTGGCGCGATTATCGATCGCTCAAGGTCGTGCGCGGCGACGCGTTCGGCAACCTGCAGCGCGCCGAGCGGTTCGAGCTGCAGCGCAACCTCGCCAAGCTCGGCACGCCGGTCGATCGCAGCGAGTGGGTGATGAACCCGCAGCTGGTCAACGCGGTCAACCTGCCGGCGATGAACGCGCTCAACTTCCCCGCCGCGATCCTGCAGCCGCCGTACTTCGATCCGGCGCGACCGATCGCGATGGACTACGGCGCGACCGGCGCGGTGATCGGCCACGAGATCAGCCACAGCTTCGACGACCAGGGCGCGCTGTTCGACGCGACCGGCAAGCTCGAGAACTGGTGGACGCCGGAGGACTTCGCGCACTTCAAGGCGTCGAGCCAGCAGCTGATC
>DASWOO010000794.1:0-10444 GCA_036404335.1 Kofleriaceae bacterium | reverse complement strand
GTCGAAGGCGTTCGTCCGCAACTTCAGCGAGGCGCTGCACGACGAGCTGCGCGCCACGCAGGTCCGCGTCACCTGCCTCAGCCCCGGCGGCACCGAGACCAACTTCCACGCCTCGGCCGGCGCCGGCAACTACGGCTGGCTCGCCAACGCCTCGATGATGTCGGCCGACGCCGTCGCCGCGGTCGCGATCGCGGCGCTGCGCAAGGGCAAGCGCAACGTCGTCCCGGGCCTGCTCAACAAGCTCGCGACCTGGTCGGTCCGGCTGGTGCCGCGCCGGATCGCGTCGTGGTCGTCGAGCCGCGTCCTGGGCACGCCGCGCGCCGAGGCGCTGCCTGATCGTCCCCGGCCGGCGTGCTAGGCTGCGCCGGCCATGGAACGCAAGCGAACTCCGCTGTGGGAGCTGCACAAGCAGCTCGGCGCGCGACTCATCGACTTCGGCGGCTGGGACATGCCGGTCTCGTACCCCGCCGGCACGCTCAAGGAGCACAAGGCCGTGCGCGAGGGCGTCGGCCTGTTCGACGTGTCGCACATGGGCGAGGCCTACCTGCGCGGGCCGCGAGTCCGCGAGGCGGTCGAGCGGCTCACCACCAACGCGGTGGCGTCGGCGCCGGTCGGCAAGGCGGTGTACACGCTGCTGTGCCGGCCCAGCGGCGGCGTGATCGACGACTGCATCTTCTACAAGCGCTCGGACACCGAGTTCTTCGTGATCGTCAACGCGTCGAACACGGCGAAGGACCTCGACTGGTTCCGCGACCACACGCATAGCCTGTGCGAGATCGAGGACGTCAGCGAGGCGACCGCGCTGATCGCGGTCCAGGGGCCCAGGGCGGTCGCGCTCGTCGACCAGCTCGCCGGCGGCGCGCTGGCCGGGCTCAGCAGCTTCACGTTCGCCGAGGCCAAGGTCGCCGGCATCCCGTGCCTGGCGGCGCGCACCGGGTACACCGGCGAGGACGGCTTCGAGCTCGCGTGCGCCAACGCCGACGCGCCGCGGCTGTGGGAGACGCTGATGGCGGCCGGCGGCCAGCCGATCGGCCTGGGCGCGCGCGACACGCTGCGCCTCGAGTCCAAGCTGCCGCTGTACGGCAACGACCTCGACGACGACCACACGCCGCTCGAGGCGGGCCTGGGCTGGGCGGTCAAGCTCGACCGCGAGTTCATCGGCGCCGAGGCGCTGCGCGCGCAGAAGGCCGCGGGGCTGGCGCGCCAGCTGGTCGGGTTCAAGCTCGCCGACGACGCGCGCGCGATCGCGCGGCACGGCTACGCGGTGGTCGACCGGGCGCTGGGCGCCAACGAGGCGGCGGTGATCGGCACCGTGACCAGCGGCGGCCCGGGCATCACCGTCGGCGGCGCGATCGGCCTGGCCTATGTCCCGGCGGCGTACGCCAAGCCGGGCACGCCCCTCGTGATCGATTGTCGTGGCAAGGACACCCCGGCCACGGTCGTTTCAGGCAAGTTCTACAAGCGCCCCTAACCCGCGGGATCCAACATGAGCAACGTCCCCACGCAGTTTCGCTATACCAACGACCACGAGTGGCTGCACCCCGAGGGTGATCAGTGGAAGGTCGGCATCACCCAGTTCGCGACCAACCAGCTCGGCGACATCACGATCGTCGACATCCCGAGCGTGGGCAGGCAGGTCGCCAAGGGCGATCAGTTCGGCACGATCGAGAGCGTCAAGAGCGTGTCCGAGCTGTACGCGCCAGTGTCCGGCAAGATCATCGCGGTCAACGAGACGCTGGCGGACAGCCCCGAGAACGTGAACACCGACTCGTACGGCGACGGCTGGCTGGTCACGATCGAGCCGAGCGACAAGGCCGAGCTCGCCGAGCTGATGGACGCCGCCGCCTATACCAAGCACATCGAGTCGCAGTAGCCGCTCTGCGATAGATCGGCTACACGATGGCGATGTCGAAGCTGTTCTCGCCGCTGCACCTGCGCAAGCTGAGCTTGCCGAACCGGGTGGTCGTGTCGCCGATGTGTCAGTACAGCGCGGACCAGGGCCGCGCGACCGACTGGCACCTGGTGCACCTCGGGTCGCTGGCGCTGTCGGGCGCAGGCCTGCTGTGCATCGAGGCCACGGCGGTCGAGGCCGAGGGCCGGATCACGCCGGCCGACCTCGGCCTGTACGACGACGCGACCGAGGCCGCGCTGCGCCCGGTGCTGGCCGCGGTGCGCAAGTACGCGCACATCCCGGTGGCGATGCAGCTCGCGCACGCCGGGCGCAAGGCGTCGTGCGCGGTGCCGTGGGATGGCGGCAAGCAGCTGTCGGCCGCGCACGGCGGCTGGACGACGTCGAGCGCCTCGCCGGTGCCGTACACCAGCGGCGAGGCCGCGCCGGTCGCGCTCGACGCCGCCGGGCTCGCCCGGGTCCGCGACGCGTTCGTCGCCACGGCCCGGCGCGCCGAGCGGCTGGGCATCGACGCGCTCGAGCTCCACGCCGCGCACGGCTACCTGCTGCACCAGTTCCTGTCGCCGCTGTCGAACCAGCGCACCGACGAGTACGGCGGCGCGCTCGCCAACCGGCTGCGGTTCCCGCTCGAGGTGTTCGACGCCGTGCGCGCCGCGTTCCCGGCCGACAAGCCGGTCGGCGTGCGCGTGTCCGCCACCGACTGGGTCGACGGCGGCTGGGACCTCGACCAGACCATCGAGTTCGCCCGGCAGCTCGCGCAGCGCGGCGTCGACTGGATCGACGCGTCGTCCGGCGGGCTGTCCCCGGCGCAGAAGATCACCGCCGGCCCCGGCTATCAAGTGCCGTTCGCCGAGGCCATCAAGCGCGACGCCGGCGTCACCACGTTCGCCGTCGGCATGATCACCGAGGCGCAGCAGGCCGAGGACATCATCGCCTCGGGCAAGGCCGACGCCGTCGCCCTCGCCCGCGCCATGCTCTACGACGCCCGCTGGCCCTGGCACGCCGCCGCCAGCCTCGGCGCCCACGTAGACGGCCCGCCGCAGTACTGGCGCGCCCCGCCCGCCGAGCACGCCAAGCTGTTCGGCAACGCGCACCGCTGACTCAGCGCAGCGGGTGGGTGTGGCCCTGCTCGCGCTCGCGGGCGCAGCGGGGCGAGTCGGCGGCACACTGGATGCGGAGGTCGGCGGCGGTGTCGGGCGAGCGGAACCGGCCGTAGGCGGCCAGGGCCGCGGGGGCCTCGGGGCGGCCGAGCGCGGCCAGGGCCGTGGCCTGGCTGCGCAGGAGGTCGGCGTCGCGCGGCGCCCAGGCCAGGCCTGCGGTCGCGGCGGCGAGCGCCTCGGCGTCGTGGCCGCCGGAGCCGAGCGCGCGGGCCAGGACGACCCAGGCGCCGGCGTTGGCCGGGGCGCGCGCGGCGCAGGCCCGGGCCGGCGCGATGGCCTCGTCCCAGCGCCACACGCGGGACAGCGCGTCGGCGGCGACGGCGTCGAGCACCGGCGGGCCGGGCGACGGCAGCAGCGGCCGGGCCTCGGCGATCAGCGCGAGGGCGTCGTCGGCGCGGCCCTGCTTGGCGGCGACCTGGGCGAGCTGGACCAGGACCATCGCGCGCGGCCGGCCGGCCGGGACGGCGGCGAGCGCGGCCTCGAGGACCGTGCGCGCCTCGTCGGTGCGCTCGCTGACCGTGGCGACCAGGGCCATGCCGTGCTCGTACATCCGCTCCCACGCCGGGCGCGCGACCGAGATCGCCGCGCCGTGGCCGAGCTGGATCCGGGTCTCGGCGATCCGGGTGATCGGCTGCGGCTTGCACGGATCGAGCACGACCTCGCGCGCGCCCTTGGCCCCGGCGATGAACGCCTGGCCGGCCGGCGTGCGGGCCGCCGCGCACACCGCGGCCTGCATCTTGAGCGTCCGGCTGCGGTGGCGCAGCCGGGCCGTGACGGTGAGCGGCAGCTGCGCCGGGGCGAGCCCGGCCGGCACGTCGAACGCGTAGCGGATCGCCTGGGCCTCGCGCGCCGCGAGCGTCTGGGTCGCGATCTGCGTGCGGAACCTCGACATCTCGTGCTCCTCGAGCACCTCGCCGTGGTCGTCGACGACCAGCGTGCGCAGCACGTGGGTGTCCTGATCGTCGGCGTCGCGGTCGTGGCCCAGGCCCGAGCTCGCGAGCCGCGCGCCCCGGGCGTCGGCGACCTCGACCTCGACCCAGGTGTCCTGGATGTCGAGCACGCCGCCGGGGAAGCGGTGGCCGACCAGGAGGTTGCGGATCACGACGTCGAGCGCGAGGTGCGCCCCGGCCGCGACCTCGGCGCCGTCCGCCGGCAGCGCCCAGCGCTCGCCATGGCGGTCCGAGATCCGGACGCCCGCGACGTCGATCGACGCCGCGCCCTCGAGCTTGGCCTGCAGCCGGCCGAGCTGCTCGGCGTCGCCGCGCATGGCGGCCATCCAGGTGTGGCCGCCGAGGAACCGGTGCGACGCCAGCGATCGGGTCCCGGCGACGCCGGACCTGGCGCCGTACTCGCCGGCCGACGCCGGCTCGCGCGCCATGTGGCAGTCGATGCAGGTCTGCGGCGCGACCTTGTCGACCCGCGCCATGCCGTTGCCGGTCCACGCCGAGTTGCGCCACCCGCCGGGCTCGTCGAGGCCGCTCAGGTGGACCGGCATGTCCATGTCGGCCGAGATGAAGCCGCGGTGGCAGCCGACGCACAGCTCCGTGCCCAGCGCCTTCACCGAAGCCTGCGCCTTGTGCCGCGCGATCGACGCCGCGTTGCCCAGGCTCGGCGCCTCGATCGGCGCCGGCGACCAGACGTAGCTGCCGTTGCCGTCGTTGGTCGTGCGCTGGATGCCGTGGCACAGCCGGCAGGTCACGCCCGAGTGGGCGCGCAGATCGGCCGCGGGGATCTCCGCCCCCGCGGTCATCAGCCCGTCGGTCATCAGCGGCATGTCGTGGCAGCCGCCGCAGTGCTGGCTGTCGCGCTTGCCGAGCGTCGCGCGCAGCTGCTCGACGTCGACGCGGTAGATCGGGTTGCCGAACGAGGCGAACGAGTGCGCGCTGGTCGACCACTGCGCGGCGGCGTCGGGGTGGCAGCTCGCGCAGCTGTCGACGTCCGACAGCACGTCGCCCGTGCCCGGCCCCGGCGCGCCCGTGACCGCGACCAGGCTCGGCGCGAACACGCCCGGCGCCCGCGGCAACCGAGCCGCCACCGGTGCGACCGGCGCCGCGCGCGGCACCGGCGTGGCCCCGCTGCCACACGCCGCCGCGATCAGGATGACCAGCACGCCGCGCATGGCTAGCGCGTCCTGCGCCGGCGGATCAGCGCCCCGCCGGCGAGCAGCGACATGCCGAGCAGCGCGCCGAACCCGAAGCCCTGGAGCTTGGTCCCCGGCGGGGTCGCGAACTTCGGGTTGCCGCTTGGTCCCGGCCCCGGGCTCGGGCTCGGGCTCGGCCCCGGCCCCGCCGCGCCGTCCTTGCGCACGCGGATCTCCGGCAGGTCGCGCTTGACCACGCCGGGCAGCGACAGCTGGCCGCGCGGCGCGAACGCCAGCTTGCCGGCCGCGATCGTCTGCTGCGCGTCGCCGTCCGGCGGCCCGCCCCAGCGGTTGCGCACCGGGTGTGCGCACGCCACCGGCCCGGTCCACGCGTGGCGGATCGCGTAGCGCGCCTGGAAGAAGTTCTGGCTCGACGGCTTGGCGCCGTACTCGACGCCGGTGCCGACCCAGTCCTCGCGGCCGCCGGTCATCGGCACGGCCTCGCGGAACCGCAGGTCGTCCTTCATGTCGCCCTTGCCGTAGCGCGCGTGCAGCCGGGTCAGCACGAAGTTACCCGCCGCGATCCGGCCGCCGACGACATCGCCGCCGAGCGTCATCAGATCGGGGTTGGAGATGTCGGCGTCGGTGCACGGATCACAATGGTAGTTGGGGACCGCGGTCCACGCGTACTCGGTGACCACCGCGCCGGGGTGGGTCTCGAGCGTCTTGTCGAACAGCGCGGCGTAGAACTCGGCGAACCGGGTCTTGACCACCGGCTTGACGTCGAAGTTGGTCGGGATGAACACGTTCTTGTAGTTCGCGACCTCGTAGCGCTTGTCGGGCGACAGCACGTTGACTATCAGGTCCTGCTTGCCCGACGAGTTGGCCATGCCCAGCCGGATCGGCAGGACGAACTCGTCGCTGTCGTAGTGGAACCGGATCGGCGACAGCGCGGCGTGGCCGTCCTGGACCTGGACCTTCTTGGGGTCGACCTTGGCGACGAAGAACTTCGAGCCGCCCTCGACGTACGGCCGGAGCAGCGGCTCGGCCCCCGGCGGGATCTTGTAGTGGTTGTCGTTGAGCCAGCGCTCGAGGCCCGCGGAGTCGGTCGCCGACAGGATCAGGATCTTGTACTCGGCGACGTTGAACTGGGCCTCGATCTTGACCGAGCCCTTCTTACTCATGTCCCCGTCGGCGCCGCCCATCGGCGCCGGCATCCCGGCGCTGCGCATCGTCGTCGGCATCGGCTGCTCGACGTAGCACGGGTCTCGCTCCCAGTACTCGACCAGCCGCGGCGCGCCGAGCGAGTCGGTGTGCGCGAACACGGTCTTGGGCAGGGTCTTGACGTCCTTCTCGTGGAGCACGACGGGCACCGGCACGACCATCGCGAAGTCGTCGAGCGGACCCTTGTAGTCGTTCTGCATCGACAGCACGGTCCGCGTGCCGTCGCGCATCAGCACGACCTCGGTGGCGTCGTTGAACATCTTCTCGCCCGAGCCGCTGACGTAGAACCCGCAGAACGCCGCGGCGGGCAGGCTGTGGGCGGCGAGCGCGACGAGCGCGGTACCGGCAATGAGTGCAGTCTTCATGACGTCCTTGGCAAAAGGGTGTGTCGTCTAACGCCCGGCTTCCCCAAACCGGTCTACCCACAGTACAGAAGTGCTACGTTCGCGTCGCGATGCGCGCGCCCATCCGAGCCACCATCCAGCAGCTGCCGGCGTCGCGGATTCGCGAGGTCACGCTCCGCGCCCGCGATATCCCGGATCTGATCCCGCTGTGGTGCGGCGAGGGCGACGACGTCACCCCGGCGTTCATCCGCGACGCGGCGGCGGCCGCGCTGAGCCGCGGCGAGACGTTCTACGGCCCCAACCGCGGCCTGCCCGAGCTGCGCGAGGCGATCGGGCGCTACGTCCAGCGGATCTACGGCACGGAGGTCGAGCTCGACCGGATCGTGGTCAGCGCGTCGGGCATGAACGCGCTGATGATCGCGATCCAGTGCCTGGTCGGCGCCGGCGACAGCGCGGTCGTCGTCGGGCCGGTCTGGCCCAACGCCGAGAACGCGGTCGCGGCGATGGGCGCCGAGGTCCGGATCGTCAACCTCGACGCCCAGCCGGACGGCAGCTGGCAGCTCGACGTCGACCGGCTCGAGGCGGCCTGCACCGAGACCACGCGGCTGATCGTGATCAACTCGCCGGGCAACCCGACGGGCTGGATGGCGAGCGAGGCCGAGCTGGCCCGGATCCTCGAGCTGTGCCGGCGCCGCGGGATCTGGCTCCTGTCGGACGAGGTCTACAGCCGGATCGTCTACGGCCTGCGCCACGCGCCGTCGCTGGTCACGCTCGCCCGGCCCGACGATCCGGTCGTGATCGTCAACTCGTTCTCCAAGAGCTGGTCGATGACCGGCTGGCGGCTCGGCTGGGTGATCGCGCCGCCCGAGCTGACCCGGATGTTCGAGAAGATGACCGAGTTCAACATCTCGCACCCGACGACGTTCGTGCAGTGGGGCGGCATCGCCGCGCTCGATCACGGCGACGCGTACGTCGAGCAGCTGGTCGCGCGCTACGCCCAGGCCGCCGAGCTGGTCTACGACCGGCTCTCGCCGCTGCCCCGGATCCGGCTCGCCCGGCCGCGCTCGGCGTTCTACGCGTTCTTCGCCGTCGACGGCGTCACCGACAGCTTCGCGTACGCCGTCGAGCTGCAGCGCACCGCGCGGGTCGGCGTCGCGCCCGGCATCGCGTTCGGCCCGGCCGGCGAGGGCCGGCTGCGGCTGTGCTTCGCGACCTCGCTGCCCCGGCTGACCGAGGCGCTCGATCGCCTGGTCGCCGTGCTCACCTGAACAGGATCGCGACCTTCAGGAACAGCTGGTAGACGCCGTAGGCGAACGGCAGGCCGACCCAGAGCCAGGCCAAGGCGATCAGGGGGCCGCGGGGGGTCGAGACGGGCTCGGTCATGGCTCGGCCTCCGCGGGCGGCTCGTGGAACCTGGGGGCGACCGGCCGCACCAGCTCGTTGGCGAGGAAGCCGACGACGAGCAGGCCGATCATGATGTGGAGCGAGGTCGCGTAGAGGTCGGGACCGGCGGCGCCGGCGGCCTTCTGACGATCGGCGATCCAGTTGACGATCAGCGGGCCGAGCACGCCGGCGGTCGACCAGGCGGTCAACAGCCGGCCGTGGATCGCGCCGACCTGGTAGGTGCCGAACAGGTCGCGCAGGTACGCCGGGATGGTCGCGAACCCGGCGCCGTAGAACGACAGGATCACCAGCGTGCAGAGCAGGAACAGGCCCTTGGACTGGTTCGAGAACAGCGACAGCAGCAGGTACATGCTCGCGCCGCCGCCGAGGTAGAGCCGGTAGATGTTCTTGCGGCCGATCGCGTCCGACAGCGACGACCACACGATGCGGCCGAGCATGTTGGCGAGCGAGAGCAGCGCGACGAAGCCCGGGGCGATCGCGGCGGTGACCGGCGTCGGGGTCCGGGCGAAGAAGTCGACGATCATCGGCGCGGCCTTCTCGAGGATGCCGATGCCCGCGGTGACGTTGAAGCACAGCACGATCCACAGGCACCAGAACTGCGGCGTGCGGATCGCGTTTCGGGCGGAGACCTGGTGGGTCGAGATCATCGGCGCCGTCCGGGTCACGCCCGACCAGCCCGCCGGCTTCCACCCGGCCGCCGGGACCCGGACCAGGAGCACGCCGAGCGCCATGAACACCGCGTAGGTCAGCGCGTGGACGAGAAAGGTCAGCGCGATCGCGTCGTCGGCGACCGCGAGCACCTTGTTGCCGCTATAGGTCACGCCGAACGTCGTCAGCAGCTGGGTCGACAGCGGCGAGGCGATCAGCGCGCCGCCGCCGAACCCCATGATCGCGATGCCGGTCGCCATGCCCGGGCGATCGGGGAACCACTTCATGAGCGTCGAGACCGGCGAGATGTAGCCGATGCCCAGGCCGATGCCGCCGATCGCGCCGTAGCCGAGCACGACCAGCGGGAAGATCTTGGTCGCCGCGCCGATCGCGGCGACGCCGAACCCGCCGCAGAAGCAGCACAGCGACGTGAACATCGCCCAGCGCGGCCCGTTGCGCTCGACCCGGGTGCCGAAGATCGCCGCCGACAGCCCGAGCGCGACGATCGCGACCTGGAACGGCAGCGCGCTCTGGGCGCCGGTCAGCTGCAGCGACGCCTCGAGCGGCGGCTTGAACACGCTCCACGCGTAGGCCTGGCCGATCGCGAGGTGGACCGACAGCGCGGCGGGGGGAACGAGCCAGCGGCTCCAATCAGGCGGCGCGACGATACGAGACCGGTCCAGGACGCCCATGCGTGGCCACCTCCGTGAGGGATGCCCTACGAGCATGGACCGATTTACCAACAGCGTCGACCATTCTCGCTAGTCCTTGTCGATGACCCGGGCCTGGGGCAGCTCGGGCTCGGCCGCGGGCAAGGTGGTATCGGCCGCCGGCCGCGCGTTGCGGTGGAACACGAAGTAGACCAGGCCGCCGACCCCGAGCACGGCCGCGATGTAGATGCTCTCGGTCGGCCGGTCCGAGATCTGGGCGTAGGCGATCCACGCCGACATCGCGATGAACGCGATCGGCGTGATCGGGTAGCCCAGCGTCCGGTACGGTGAGTGCAGCTTGCGGGCGCGGAACACGAACAGCGAGCCGACGGTGAGCGCCGCGAAGATCGCGAGGGTGAAGCCGACGAAGTGGACCAGCGCCTCGGGGTCGCCGACCATCACGAACAGGCAGCCGAGCACGCCCTGGGTGATCACCGCGACCATCGGCACGCCGCGCTTGGAGTAGGTCGCCAGCTTGCGCGGCAGCGCGTGATCGACCGCCATCGCGGCGTAGACCCGCGGCCCGGCCATCACCATCGCGCTGACCGACGAGACCAGCGCCAGCGCGATCACCGAGGTCACCAGCTGGCCCGCGACGTCGCCGAACAGCGCGCGGCCGGTGACGTCGCCGACCTCGAACACGGGACCCTGGCCGCCGGGCTGCGCGCCCGCGAGGACGTCCGACGGCACGGCGTAGAAGAACACGAGGTTGATCCCGACGTAGAGCACCATGACCACGCCGGTGCCGAGCAAGAGCGAGCGCGGCAGGGTCCGCGCCGGGTGCTCGATCTCGCCGGCGATGTACGCCGCGGCGTTCCAGCCGGAGTACGCGAAGCTGACGTACATCAGCGAGATCGCGAAGTCCTTGGTGCCGATGTTGGCCAGGCCCCCGTGCTGGCTCGCCAGGTGGCCCCAGTCGCCGTGGCCGACCAGCACGCCGCCGACGATGAACCCGACGATCAGCA
>DASWOO010000793.1:0-4961 GCA_036404335.1 Kofleriaceae bacterium | reverse complement strand
TGCGGCCAGTCGGCGCGGCAGCCGGCCGGTAACCGCAGCAGCTCGAGGTGATCGCGCCGGGTGAACGCGTCGGCGTCGAGCGTGGCGTTGATCGGATCGCGCGGCGCCGGCGCCAGCTGGCCGCGCTGCCCCGAGCCCGGCGGCGCCATGCGCAGGTTGGTGTAGTCGAGCCGCGGGCGCGGCGCGGGCGGCGGCTCGACCCGCGGGGCGCCACCGCCACCGCCCGGCGCCTCGCCGTACGCGGCCGAGGCCATCATGGTGCGCGCCGCGCCGCCGATCATCCCGCGCGCCTTCACGGCCGGCGGCGGAGCCATCGCCATCGCCGCCATCGGCGCCGCCATCGGGGCAGACGGCGGCGCCGGCATCGCCATCGGCGCCCGGCCGTGCGCCACGCGCGACGCGGGGCGCATCATCGGCGCCTGGCGCGCCCGCGACGTCTCCTCGTCCCAGGTCTGCTCGCGCATCCGGCCGAGGTCGGTGTCGGTGTCGTCGTCGGCGAGCGACGCCGCGAGCTCGGCCATCGCCGGCACCCGCTCCTGGGTCGGCTCGCCGTCGCCGGTGTCGGGGAACGCGCGGACGTAGTCGTCGTACAGCGCGCCGGCGCCGTCGGGCGGCGCGCGAAACCCGGCGCGCGCCGGCTCGACCTGGCGGCGGCCGATCCGCTGCGACGCCAGCTCGGGCAACGCGGCGAACCGCTCGGGCTCCGCGGTCGACAGCTGCAGCGCGACGCCGCGCCAGTCCTCGCCCGAGTCCTGCGCGACCACCGCGCGCAGCTCGAACGCCACGCGATCGCCGTCGAGCCGCGCGACGTAGCTCGGCGCCCAGCGCGCCGCGGCGACCTGGTACTCGAGCCAGATCGCGACCGGGCCATCACCGGACAGCTCGAGCTCGACGTGCTTGCGCAGCTCGTGCAGCTTGGGCCGCTTCGCCGAGCCCGCGCGGTGCGCCCGATCGGTCGCGGCGGTCAGCGCCTGCTGGGCGAGCTCGAGCGCGCGCGCCGCGGCCGCCGCCTGCGCGCGCAGGGTCAGCTCGCGCTCGGCGCGCAGCGCGACCAGCTGGCGGCGGGCGTCGACGACCGCGGCCCACGCCGGCGGCGGCTCGTCGGTGTCCGCGCTCAGCGCGATCGGCGCCTGGGCCAGGACCCCCAGCGCCGCCTTGAGCCGCGCGACCTCGGCCTCGGCCAGCGCCACCCGCTGGCGCGCGGCATGGATCTCGGGCGCGACCTCGAGCGCGCCATCCTCCGGCGCCACCACCGGCGCGTGCACGCCGACGTGGATCGCGGTGACGATCGCGCCGCCCTCGGCCGACACCCGCACGCTGTCGTCGATCAGCGTGCTCGGCAGCCCGACCAGCCGCACCCGCGGCGCGGCCTCGATCGTCAGCGTGCGGCGCACCCGCGCCCCGCGCGCGTACAGCGTCACTCGATCGATCCGCGATTCCGCCTCGGTCATCCGCTCGAGCCTCGACGGGCCGCGCCCCGGAGTCAAGCGCCGGCGAGCAGCCGCGTATCGTCGAGCCCGCCCGCGTCTCCGATGAGGTCGATCGCACTGTGGGCAAAGCGGCGCGCCGCCGCCGCCGTGCGCGGCCCGAAGCCGTGCTCCAGGCACCACTGCGCGTGGCCGGTGAGCAGCGCCAGCTCGAGGCTGCGGCCGAGCGTCATCGCGAACCGCCGCGCGCCGGCCTCGAGCCGCGCCGGCTCGGGCATCGCCTCGCGCACCCACGTCGCCGCGTGCGCGAACGCGTCGCGCGCCACCTGGCCCGGCCGCGCCAGCCCGGCGTCGGTCGCGCTCGCCACCGCCTGCTCGATCTCGAGCTGCAGGACCTCGAGCCCGCCGCCGCGGCCGAGCGCGCGCAGCGTGTCGAGCGACAGCACGTTGGTCGTGCCCTCCCAGATCGGCAGGACCTGCGCGTCGGCCAGGATCCGCGGCAGGCCGGTGTCCTCGATGTAGCCCGCGCCGCCGCACGCCTCGATCGCCTCGGAGGTGATCGCGACCGCCTGCTTGCCGGTCGTCAGCTTGGCGATCGGGATCAGCGTGCGCGACAGCTGATTGTCGCGCTCGGCCTGATCGCCGCGCTCGAGCGAGCCGAGCAGCCCGACCGAGCGGAACGCCAGGCAGAACGCGCCGGCGTACTCGGCCTCGAGCGCCGCCAGGGTGTCGGCGTGCAGCGGCTTGTCGACCAGCAGCGCGCCGAACGCCTGCCGCCGGCGCGCGAAGTCACCCGCGAGCGCCAGCCCGCGCCGCATCGCCGACACCGCGGCGACCGCGTTCCACGTCCGGGTCACCGCCAGCATCGGCGTGATCGCCCGGACGCCCTCGCTGGTCGCGCCGACCAGGGTCGCCGGCGTGCCGTCGAGCGTCAGCTCGGCGGTCGGGACCTTGCGGGTGCCGAGCTTGTCCTTGAGCCGGTTGACCTGGATGTTGCGCAGCCGGCCCTGGTCGTCGCGCAGCTCGACGAGGAACAGCGCGAGGCCGCGGCTGCCCTCGGCGTTGCCCTCGGGCCGGGCGAGCGCCAGCGCCATGTTCGACGTCGTCGCCGAGGTGAACCACTTCGTGCCGTACAGCCGCCACGCGCCGGTCTCGTCCTGGCGCGCGACGGTCTCGGTCTGCGAGACATCGGAGCCGCCGGTGCGCTCGGTCATCCACTGGCCGCTGGTCCACATCGTTGCCGGATCGCGCGAGATGAGCAGCGGCACGTAGCGCTCGATCAGCTCGCGGTTGCCGCTTGCCAGGAGCGTGCGCGCCGCGCCGTCGGTCATCGCCAGCGGGCACGAGTACACGTCGAGCGACGGCGACAGCAGGTGCACCGCGGCGAACTGCCGGGTCCGCGCGTGCGCGCCGTGGGCCTGCTCGTAGCCGGCCGCGACCATGCCGTGGCGCGCGGCCAGAACCTGGGCTTCCTTCCACAGCGGCGAGACGTCGATCTTGTCGATCCGGTTTCCCCATGCGTCCCACTGGGTCAAGGTCGGCTCGTGCAGCCGGTCCTCGAGCTGCTTGCCGTGCAGCTCGACGGTGAGCGCGCCGAGCTCGCGCAGCTCGCCGGCGATCTCGGGGCAGAACCTGGCGATCCACGACACCAGCATCGGGTCGTCGTCGAACTGGTTACCGAGGCGCGGAGGGGCTTGGAAGAAGGCCATGGGCGAAGTCCTGTCTCAGGTTGCGGCGACGCGGTCCATCGCCTCGGCCAGCGCGAAGTCCTTGTCGGTCAGGCCGCCGGCGTCGTGCGTGGTCAGCGCGATCGTGACGCGGTTCCACACGTTGGACCACTCGGGGTGGTGGTTCATCCGCTCGGCGATCAGCGCGATCCGGGTCATGAACCCGAACGCCTCGACGAAGTCGGCGAACGCGAACGCGCGGTGCAACTTCCCGTCCTGGACGGACCAGCCGGGCAACGTGACCATGCGGTGAGCGATGTCCGCGGCGGCGAGCAGCGACATGCGCGGACTATACCTCGCCGGATCGGCTCGACGGCGCGCGGTTCACACGCGATCATGCGCCGGTGAATCTCTTGCTCGTCGATCCGGCCGAGCTGACCGACGGCGCGTGCGTGGTGCGCGACCGTCGCGCCGATCACGTTCGCGCCGTGCTCGGGGCCGGCGTCGGGGCACGGATCAAGGTCGGGGTGATCGGCGGGCCGATCGGCACCGCGGAGATCCTCGCCGACGCCGGCGGCGCGATGACCCTGGCGTTCACGGCGAGCGAGCCGGCGCCGGCGCCGCTGCCGATCGAGCTCGTGCTGGCGATCCCGCGGCCCAAGGTGCTGAGCCGGGTGCTCGAGGCCGCGGCGTCGTTCGCGGTCGCGCGAATCGTGCTCACCAATGCGTGGCGGGTCGACAAGAGCTACCTGAGCTCGCCGCGGCTGGCCGACGACGCGCTCGCGCTGGCGGTCCGGCTCGGCGCCGAGCAGGGCGCGACGACGCACCTGCCGCCGGTCGTCGTCCATCGCCGGCTGATGGCGATGCTGGACGCGCCGGCGGACGGCACGCGGCTGCAGCTGATCGCGCACCCGGGCGCGCCGCCGATCGAGGCGGTGGTGCCGCCGGGCGTCGGCGGCGCGATCACGCTGGCGATCGGCCCCGAGGGCGGCTGGATCCCGCGCGAGGTCGAGACGTTCGTCGCGCGCGGCTACGCGCCGGTGTCGCTGGGCAGCGCGATCCTCCGGGTCGAGACCGCGGTCGCCGCGGCGCTCGGGCAACTGATCATGCTGCGGCGGATGAAGGCATGATCAGGCAGGCGTCGCCGAGCTCGTGGCTCGACAGGCCGGCGTCGGCCGCCAGCGCGGTCGCGGCGCGCAGCTGCGGCGCGGGCGCGAAGGCCTGCAGCAGGTCGAAGTGGCTCTCGCCGGGGACGTGCAGGCCGCTGACCAGGCCGTCGACGACGCGCGGCTGGTAGCCCGCGTCGAGCCGCAGGCTCGCCACGCCCTAGCCGGGGGCGAGCGCGCCGTGCTGCGCCGCGGCCTCGAGCGCGCGGACCACGCTGGTGCCGACGGCGATCACCCGGCTGTGGCGAGCTCGGGCCGCGTCGATCGCGGCGACCGTGCGCCGCGGGAGCTCGTAGCGCTCGGGCCACGGCAGCGCGCGGTCGAGCGCGTCGTCGCCGGTCGACGACAGCCCCGCCGCGTGGGTCAGCGCGGCGACGCCGACCCCGGCGCGGCGCAGCGCGAGGATCGTGTCCCAGGTCAGCGGCCGCCCGGCCGACGGCATCTCGGCGGCCCACGGCCGGGCCGCGTACGAGGTCTGCACCGCCCACAGCGGCAGCCGCGCGCGGCGATGCGCGTACTGCACGGGCGCGCCGCCGGCGTACAGCTGCTGCCAGAGCGCGTCGGCGTCGCCGTGCGCGATCAGCTCGACCCGGCGGCCGGCGACCGCGGTCACCGTCGCGCGGAGCCCGGCGATCTCGACGCGCGCGCCGGCCTCGACCCGCGGCGGCGCGCCCCGGTGCTCGGTCCGCGTCTGGTGATCG
>DASWOO010000792.1:0-2561 GCA_036404335.1 Kofleriaceae bacterium | reverse complement strand
CGGCGTGCCGCTCGGCAAGTCCGACTACCTCGGCCCGCTGACGATGCACTAGGTCCGCAGCAGCGCGAGCCCGGCGGCCGAGACCTCGGGCAGCGACGCGAAGCCCGGCCGCGCGAACAGGTAGCCCTGGAACAGCTCGATCCCCTGCCCGCGCAGGTACGCGTACTCCTCTTCGGTCTCGATGCCCTCGGCGATGATCCCGATCTGGAGCATCCTGCACGTCACGATCACCCCGGCGACGATCGAGCGCCGCACCGGATCCTGGCCGATGTTGCGGGTCAGCCCCATGTCGAGCTTGATATAGTCAGGCTGAAACTCGGCGAGCAGGTTGAGCCCGGAATAGCCCGCACCGAAGTCGTCGATCGCGGTCGTGAACCCCTGCCGCTTGTACTCGGCGAAGATGTTCCGCAGGTGAGCGTGGTCGGTGATCTGCTCGCCCTCGGTCACCTCGAACATCAGCCGCTCCTTGGCGAACCCGAGCTCGGTCGCGGCCTCGAGGGTCGCGCGGATGCAGGTCTCCGGGCGATAGATCGCGTTCGGCAGGAAGTTGATGCTGAGCATGCCGCGGAGGCCCAGCTCGGCCGCGAGCTGGATCGCCTTGACACGACACGCCTGGTCGAAGCGATAACGG
Organism: Kofleriaceae bacterium; assembly: GCA_036404335.1. GTDB lineage: Bacteria > Myxococcota_A > Polyangia > Haliangiales > Haliangiaceae > JABFXX01. Next base: position 1,930 of record DASWOO010000792.1, on the reverse strand, counting down.
TTGGTCTGATCGACCTTGGCGAGGACCACCCCGGCGCCCTCCTGGTTCGGTCCGCGCACCAGCGCCTCGTAGCCGAACACCTCGTGGGTCCCGGCCCGCACGAGCGGCTGGAATGCCATCGTGAACTCGAAGTCGAGGCCCGCGCCCGAGAGACAGTCGCGACACGAGAGCTGACGAAACTGCGGGTCAACAGCCATGGCACCCGAGTATACGGGTTAGCGCAACCAGGTGTCTCGACGGCTCCGGCGTCAGCGGAGCTTCAGCGACTCGAGCATGCCGCGGAACGCCTGGCGCTGCGCCTCGATCGTCGGCGCGGGACCGGTCAGCTTGAAATAGTACGGGCCCGACGGGCTATCGATGATCGCCGCGAGCATCGCGGCCTCCTTGATGTCCTGGTCGGACGCGCCCGGCATCATGGCCTGGGCCTTGAAGTGACCGGTGGCCGAGACGTAGGTAGCGGCCTGGCCGGCGAACTTGGTCTGCTCGACCTTGGCGACGCCGCGGGTCGGCTTGCCGTCGGGCTGCTCGAGCTGGCCGAGCCAGCGGTTGAGGTTGTCGTCGACGCTGCCCGCGCCTTGGCTGCCGAAGTAGTAGACGATCAGCTCGCCGTCGCCGGCCTTGCCCGGCACCGCGAAGTCGGCGGCGCGCATGCTCGAGGTCACCGGCTTGGCGGTCCAGCCGGCCGGCGCGGCGAGCGCGAACGGGCCCAGGCCGAGCTTGCCGTCGGGCAGCTTGTCGAGCGAGCGCGCCTCGGTCTGCCGCGCCATCGAGGCGTGCGGGCCGGGTGCGCCGGTGGGCGGGCTGGCCATCCCGGACTGCGCGCCTGGCGCGACCGGCGGCGGCGCGCTGGCCGGCGGCAGATCGCCCTGCGGCGGGGTCTTCTTGCAGGCGGCGGCAAACAGCAAAGCGATCCACACGGCTCGGCGCGACATGCGCGGACTGTACAGGACCGGCGGGCAGAATTGCGCCGCGGAGAGTGTGCGCGACCCGACGCAAACGCTAGCTTCGCGGCGTGGTTCCCTGGAAGACGCTGGACACCATCGCGACCCACGAAGGCGCCCTGCAGCTGCGCCAGCGCGGCGAGCGCGAGTTCCTGATCACGATCGACGGCCGCGTGCTGATGACCAGCCACGACCGGCGCTCCGAGCTCGGGCTCGCGACCCTGGCGTGCAAGGGCCTGGCCGGCGGCCCGCGCGTGCTGATCGGCGGGCTCGGCATGGCGTACACGGTGCGCGCCGCGCTCGATGCGCTGCCGCCCGGCGCCGAGCTGGTCGTCGTCGAGCTGACGCCCGCGGTCGCCGCGTGGTGCAAGGGCCCGCTCGCGCCGCTGACCGACGGCGCGGTCAACGATCGCCGGGTGAAGATCGTCATCGGTGACGTCGCCCGGGTCATCGCCAAGGCGCCGCGCGACCACTACCAGGCGATCATCCTCGATCTGTACGAGGGCCCGCACGCCGCGACCCAGCGCACGGACGACCCGTTCTACGGCAGCGAGGCGCTGTCGCGCAGCCGCGCCGCGCTCGCCCCCGGCGGCGTCCTCGCCGTGTGGTCCGAGGATCCGGACCCGGCCTTCAAGCGCCGCTTCGAGCACGGCTTCTACGTCGCGACCCACCGCATCGGCACGGTCCGCAAGCACGTCGTCTATCTCGGCCGCAAGCCCGCCGCGCCGCCCGCCGGACGTCCGGCGCGCGGACGACCCCGCTAGCGTGCCCACCCTGCCCTCGGTGCGGCCGGTCACGAGCCGTCCACGGGTCGGGGCTCGCCCGCTCGAGCCGCGCGGCGCGACGGGCCCCGTGCTCGCCCGATCGAGCCAGCTCAGGGCCGGACCGTCGTGTCCTGGGTCGCCGTGTTGTTGGCCAGGTTCGGATCGGTCGACGTCCCGCTCACCGTCGGGGTCGCGACGATCGAGAACCCGCCGGGGCTCGGCGCC
>DASWOO010000791.1:0-1552 GCA_036404335.1 Kofleriaceae bacterium | reverse complement strand
CGCCAGCGCCTCGTGCAGCACCATCCGGCCCTCGACCGGCGGCCAGATCGCGCCGCTCGGCACCCGCCTGTCCGGCAGCCGCGGCTTGATCGCGCGGGTCGCCGCGGCCAGCGCCGACGCGATGTCGTCGCCGACCACCGGGGCCGGCGCGCGGTGCAGCGGCACGCCCTCGAGCGCCGATAGCAGCTGCTCGGCGGTGTCGACCGTCGGCCGGCCGCGCGCCAGCGTGCCGCGCGCCATCAGCTCGCGCGTGCGATCGAGCGCGAGCCGGACCGCGAGCACGAAGGTCTCGCGGATCCCGGCGCCGATCTCGGCCACCGACTCGGTCACCGCGGTGTGCGCGAAGTCCTCGCCGAGCGCCGCGCGGATCGCGTCGCGCGACAGCGCGCCCAGCACGTCCTGCTTGTTGGCCTGGACCAGGACGCCGATCGGCGGATCGCCCTGCGCGCGCAGGATCTCCACCATCTGGCCGATGTGGACCAGGCTGCGGTCGACCGCGTCGCGGTCGCTCGAGTCGACGACGAACACGACGGCGTCGGCGCTCTCGAGCAGCGCCCGGCGCCGCGCCGCCAGGTCCGGCTGGCCCGGCACGCTGACGATCTGGCAGCGGATCTGCCGGCCCTCGAACAGCCCGCCGGTGTACTCCATCCAGTCGAAGAACACGGTGCGCCCGGCCGCCTCGGCCGGGGTCGCGACCTCGCGCGACAGGCTCGCGGCCAGCGCGCGGACGCTGGTGGTCTTGCCCGCGAAGGGCGGGCCGTCGTACACGATTCGAAGGACGACGACGTCGCGCTCGGGGTCGAGGACCGCCATGCCGGCGCGGCGAGCTTACACGAACAAGCCGAGGTTCTTGTTGACCGCGACGCGCACGATCGCGAGGTTCGTGCTGCCGCGGTCGGCCGCGAGGTAAATGAACGTCGTCGGGGTGACCAGCTTGATCAGGTGGATCTGGTCGCCGAGGGTGATCAGCATGTCCTCGAGCGTGGTCCGCAGCGACAGCGCGCGCATGATCTTCTGCTTCTGCTTGACCATCTCGCTGTTGTAGGCGCTGGCGGCGGAGATATCGAAGTCACCGCGCGCCGACTTCGAGCCCAGGGTCATGCCCGAGTCGAGGTCGACGAGCGACGCGGCGATGAAGCCGGGGATTTCCGTGGCGAGCTTCTCGAAAGCCTCGACGATTTGTTTCTCAGCGGGCATGGGACTCCTTGCGGTCGATCAGATCAGGTTCGGACTTCGTGAGTGGAAGAGAAGCGGTGAGGTTGCGGACCAGGGTCCAGCCGAGCGCGACGCTCATCGACGCCGGCGCGGCCATGACGATCAGCTCCCCGCGATCGAGCACGCTACAGTACAGCGCCCGCTCTGCGCCAGCGACGAACAGCTCTCGCGCGGCGCTGGGCGGCGCGCCGCCGCACGCCCGGGTCAGCGCGCCAGACGACCGGACGCGGCCGAGCAGCAGGTCGAGCAGCGCGGGCGCGGCGAGGCCGTCGTGGCGGTAGCCGGCGACGACCTGGCCGGTGGCGAGGTCGATCGCGGCCGCGCCGAGCGCGCCGCC
>DASWOO010000790.1:0-8086 GCA_036404335.1 Kofleriaceae bacterium | reverse complement strand
TGCTCGAGGCCGGCGACGAGGTCGTGCTGCTCGAGCCGGCCTACGACACCTACGCGCCGGTGATCCGGCGGCTCGGCGCGATCCCAAGGCCCGTGCGGCTAGTGCCTCCCACTTGGTCCTTGCCCAGAGCCGAGCTCGCGGCGGCGTTCTCGCCGGCGACCAAGCTGCTGGTGCTGAACTCGCCGATGAACCCGTCGGGCAAGGTGTTCACCGCCGACGAGCTGGCGTTCCTCGCCGGGCTGGTCCAGCAGCACGACGCGATCGCGGTGTGCGACGAGGTCTACGAGCACCTGGTGTTCGGCGACGCGCGCCACATCCCGCTGATGACCCTGCCGGGCATGCGCGACCGGACGGTGCGGATCGGCTCGGCCGGTAAGACGTTCTCGCTGACCGGCTGGAAGATCGGTTACCTCACCGCGCCGCCGGCGCTCATGCGGCCGATCACCAAGGCCCACCAGTTCACGACGTTCACGACGGCGCCCAATCTGCAGCACGCGGTCGCGCTGGGCCTGGGGCTCGGCGACGACTACTTCGCCCAGCTGGCGGCGCCGCTGGCGCGCGGCCGCGACCGGCTGCGAGATGGCCTGGCCGCGGTCGGCCTGCCGGCGCTGCCGTGCGACGGCACCTACTTCCTCGTACTCGATGCCACCGAGTGGATGCGGCCCGACGAGGACGACGACGCGTTCTGCCGCAGGCTGGTGCTCGACGCCGGCGTCGCGCTGATCCCGATGAGCGCGTTCTACGCCTCCGGAGCGCCGCGTCACCTGGTGCGCGCGTGCTTCTGCAAGGCCGACGCGACGATCGATGCGGCGATCGAGCGGCTGGGCAAAATCCGCGGTGGCATTGCGCGCTAGCGCGGATATCATTGAGCGATGCAGCTCGCGCTTGCGTCTCCCGTGTTCCGGTCGATCGCGCTCGGTAGCCTGTTGCTGGCGGCGTCGGTCGGCGGGGTCATCGCCCACAAGCACCATCGCCATCACCACCTCGTGCTCCACACCTGCGCCCAACCCGGCGCGATCTACTTGACCGCGTGGCACCACGGGCCGGTCGTCGCGCCGTTCGACGGCGAGGAGCTCCAGCCGCTGGTCTACACGACCACGGCCCAGGTCAACGACGGCTGCCGCTGGGAGGGCATCGAGATGCTCCAGCCGATCGATGCCAGGACGTTCTCGTATCGCTACGAGGAGCGGATCCTGTCGTGCGAAGACGGCGCGGAGCCGTACGTCAAGACGCCGCGCGTCGGCACCGTCACGCTGGCGCCGTAGCCGCGCCCTGCAGTAGCCACGTCGACATCGCGCCGCGGCCCTTCACGTCGATCACGCCGCGCGGCTGCATGCGGTACTTGTCGGCGAGCAGGGCGTGCGTCGCGTCGCTGATCTGGATCGCGCCCGGGATGCCGTGGGACTCCATGCGGCTGGCGATGTTCACCGTGTCGCCCCACAGGTCGTAGATGAACTTGCGCTTGCCGATCACCCCGGCGACCACCGGCCCCGAGTGGATGCCGATGCGAACGTCGAGCGGCTCGCCGAGCTGCGCGGCGACGCTGCGCACGATGTCGATCATCGCCAGCGCCATATCGGCCACCGCCTCGGCGTGGTCCGCGCGCGGCTCGGGCAGGCCGCCGGCGATCATGTAGCAGTCGCCGATCGTCTTGATCTTCTCGAGCCCGTAGCGGCCGGCGAGGTCGTCGAACTGGCAGAACAGGTCGTTGAGCAGGTCGACGATGCGCTCGGGCGGCAGCCGCGCCGCCAGCTTGGTGAAGCCGACGATGTCGGCGAACAGCACGCTGACGTTCTTGAAGCCATCGGCGATCGTGCCGCCGCGGTGCTTGAGCCGGACCGCGATCGACGACGGCAGGATGTTGAGCAGCAGCTCCTCGGAGCGCTCGTGGGCGCGGTCGGCCGCGGCCTCGGCGAGCAGGGTCGCGTTGCGCGCGTAGTGGGCGCACGCGGCGAGCGTCGCGAACAGCCCGCCGAGCAGGATCGGCCGGATGATCATCAGCCGCGCCTCGGCGATCGGCGGGCCCAGGTGCGGCAGGTGATCGCCCAGCGCGACCGCGATCACCATGTCGACGCCGGCGAGCCCCGACAACAGGAACATCGCCCGGTTGTGGCGCGGCGCGAACAAGAGGAACGGCAGCATCGTGTGCAGCAGGAAGAACAGGTGGACGTCGAGCTCGGTGCCCACGACGAGGACCTGCGACACCGCGAGCAGGTGGCTGCCGAGCAGCAGCGACGTGGTCGCGGCGATCGGGTTGCCGCGCTCGTTGAGCCACAGCGCCGGCACGTAGCCGATCACGTAGAGCAGCTGCAGCGCGGACAGCTGCCAGGATCCGGAGATCAGCAGGACCGGCGCGAACCCGACGGTGAACACCACGCCGAGGATCGCGACGATGTTGGTCAGCACGATGTAGCGCGCGTCGGACGGCGCCATCGTCGGCGATCGGCCGAGCCGGATCAGCCGGCCGAACACGTGATCGATGCCGCGCGCGACCGGCAGCGCGGACGCGGAGCTGGCTGCTGGCATCGTGGCCGGTGCACCCCCCGACATGCGCCGCGAGTATAGCGACTTACGGTGCCGAGGGGCACACGCCCCACAGCGTCTGGAGCGCTGTCTGATCACCGTCGGTCGGCGGCGTCCACAGGTTACCCGCGTTCATCAGCGACAGCCGCTCGGCGGGATCGACGTGGACCAGGCCGTAGACGTGGCCGAGCTCGTGGGCGATCACGATCGCGAGCGCCCCGGCCGTGTCGCCGCTCGCGAGGTCGCGGTTGATCAGGATGCTCGCCGACGGCGGATCGTAGACGCCGTGGAACGCATCGGCGGCGTCCGCGAACTTGATCGTGATCGCGTCGGTCGGCTCCGCGGCGCTGTCGGTGACCGACATCGTCGTGATGCCGTGGCCGCGCCACATCGCGATCGCCGCGGCGATGCCGGCTTGCTCGGCGGCGGTTGGAGCGTCGACGCGCACGGCAAGTGGAGCACAGGCATCGTGAGCGATATCGCCCGCGGTACCGGGTCCACCGCACGCGGTCATCAGAGCGAGCACGCACACCCTCGTGATTCGCAAGCCACAAGGGTATCGCCCGGGCTGTGCGCGGTTCAAGCACCATATTCGTGCGCTAATTTCTTAGCGCAGTGCATTGTCAGACGCGTGTCGCGAACTGCGGATGGCCCTGGATCATGTGCTCGAATGCCACAGGATCGGCGACGTCCGCCGGGATCGCCGCCGCCGAGCGGGCGCGCCGGGCGAGCCAGTCGGGGCCGAGCAGGGCGTGCGGGGCGAGCGGCCGGGTCAGCGCGATCGTAGTCTCGGGCTTGGGCCCGGAGGCCACGCCGCGCGCGACATGGAAGCCCGCGGCGAGCATCGCCGAACGGATCGCCGTCGAGCTGGTGTAGGTGAACAGCTCCACCGGCCGCGCCCGGACGCGCGCGAACAGCCGCGCGAACATCGCGTGCGACCACATCGCGGTGTCGACCTTGGCCGAGAACGGATCGTAGAAGATCACGTCGGGCGGGGCCTGGGCGTCGAGCACGTCGGCGAAGTCGGCCTCGATCAGCCGCCAGCGCAGGCGATCCCGCTCGAACCGCCCGCGGTGCGCGAGGACGTGCGCGGCGGCGTGGCGCAGGTGCGGGAACCGGCCGCCGTGGTCGAGCGCGAGGCGGAACGCGTCGAGGTCGCGCTCGAAGCTGACCAGCTCGAGCTCGCCGCACCCCGGCGCGGCCTCGATCGCCCGGACCAGCGCCATCGCGTTGTGCCCGGCGCCCAGGCCGACGTCCCACACCACGAGCGGCCGCTCGCCGGCGAGCGCCTGCGCGATCAGCGCCGACTGCTCGACGTAGATCCGCGCGGCCTCGACGTCGGGCTCGTTGACCGAGTGCATGATCTCGCCCGAGGCCACGTGCTGGATGCTGGTGAACCCGCGCGGCGAGCCGTGCAGCGCGAACCCGCCGCGCGCCGTCGGCTTGCCCGGCTTGATCCGCGGGTGCTGGCCGGGCGGGTGATCCGGATCGGCCTGGTCGAGGACGTCGCGCTGCGCCTGGTAGAACGCCGCGAAGCTACCCGCGCGGATGTGCCGGCGGATGTCGGCCATCAGCCGGGTGTAGAACGCCAGGTTGTGGAACGCGAGCAGCTGCCAGCCGAGCGGCTCCTTGCACTTGATCAGGTGGTGCAGGTACGAGCGCGGCCGCGCGCAGGCTTCACAGGCGCACGCGGGGTCGAGCGCGGTCTCCGACAGCCGGTGCACGCCGCGGTCGAGGTCGATCCGGCCGCGCGAGGTGAACGCCACGCCCTGCTGGGCGAGCGCGGTCGGCAGGATGCAATCGAACATGTCGATGCCGCGGTGCACGCCCTCGAGCAGGTCGATCGGCATGCCGACGCCCATCAGGTAGCGCGGCTTGTCGGCCGGTAGCCGCTCGGTCACCAGCTCGGTCATCGCCTCGCGCTCGGCCCGGGGCTCGCCGACCGCCAGCCCGCCGACGGCATAGCCCTCGAACCCGCCGGCGCGCTCGCCGAGCTCGACCAGCGTGTCGGCGCTGGTCCGTCGCAGCGCCGGCACGCACGCGCCCTGGACGATCGCGAACAGCGCGCCATCTCCGTCGCGCCGCGCCGCCAGCGACCGCGCCGCCCAGCGATGGGTCCGGTGCATCGCGAGCTCGGCCTGGCCGGGCGCGCTGGTCGACGCGATGCACTGGTCGAGCACCATCATGATGTCCGAGCCGATCGCCCGCTGCATCGCGATCGCCCGCGCCGGCGTCAGCCGCTCGCCGTGCACCGTCGCGCCGTCCTCGTCGATCACCGTGTCCGGCAGCGAGAAGATCTGGAAGCCGCCCGAGTCGGTCAGGATCGAGCCGCGCCAGCCCATCCAGCGATGCAGCCCGCCGAACCCGGCGAACGCCTCGATCCCCGGCCGGCGCATCAGGTGATACGTGTTGGCCAGGATGATCGGCGCGTCGAGCTGGCCGAGCTGCGCCAGGCTCTGGGTCCGCACCGTGCCGCGCGTGCCGACCGGCATGAACACCGGGGTCTCGATCGCATTGTGCGCCGTCTCGATCACGCCGGCGCGCGCCCGCGAGCCCTCGGCGGTCGCGTGCCGCGTGAACTTCACGCCGGGGTTATCGCAGATTCCGCCGCGGTGTAGGCTCGCCGCATGCTCAAGCCCGCGCTCGCGCTGCTCGCGATCGCCACAATGACCTGCGGCCCGTCGGCTCCGCCGCCGGTCGCTCCCGCACCACCACCACCCGTCGCCCGCCGCGCACCACCGCCTCCCGCCGCGCCCGCGGCCCGGGCGATCGCGCAGCCGAGCCTGGTCCCCCGGCCGCTGCCCGGCGACGCGACCCGCACGACGATCCACCGGCTGTCGAACGGCATGACCGTGTACCTCAGCCCCGATCCGCAGGAGCCGTCGGTCGTCGCCCACATCGCGGTCCACGCCGGCTCGAGCTTCGACCCCGAGCACTCGACCGGCCTGGCCCACTACCTCGAGCACATGCTGTTCAAGGGCACGACCCAGCTCGGCACGCTCGACTACGCCCAGGAGCAGCCGCACCTCGCGCGCATCGCCGGGCTGTACGACGACCTGCGCAAGCCCGGCGCCGACCGAGACAAGCTGCTGCACGACATCGACCACGAGACCCAGGCGGCCGCGGCGTTCGCGGTGCCCAACGAGCTCGACCAGCTCTACTCGCACATGGGCATCACCGGGCTCAACGCGTGGACCGGCAACGACGCCACGGTCTACGTCGCGAAGGTCCCGAAGAACCGGCTCGCGCAGTGGGCGCGGGTCGAGGCCGCGCGCTACGCCGATGCCGTGTTCCGGCTGTTCTGGCCCGAGCTCGAGGCAGTCTACGAGGAGAAGAACCGCGGCATGGACAACCCGGCGCGGCGGGTCCACGAGGCGTTCATGCGCGCGATGTTCCCGCACAGCGGCTACGGCTGGAGCAGCACGCTGGGCGAGATCGAGCACCTGAAGAACCCGGCGTACGGCGACATGCAGGCGTTCTTCCGCCGCTACTACACACCCCAGAACATGGCGATCCTGCTCTCGGGCGACGTCGACGAGTCGATCCTCCCGGTGCTCGAGCAGGCGTTCGCCGGGTTCGTGCGCGCCGCCGGCGAGGCCCCCGCGCCCGGCGCGCCGCCCAGGCTGGTCGGCCGCAGCCAGATCGACGTGACCGTCCCGGCCCATGAGGGCGTGCTGATCGGCTGGCCGCTGGTGCCCGCGACCCACCCCGATCGCGCGGCGATCGAGGTCATGGATCGGCTGGTGCTCGACGGCGCGTCGGGCATCGTCCAGCGCGAGCTGCTGCTGCCGCAGAAGGTCGCGACCGCCGGCTCCAACCCGACGCTGCTGCGCGACGCCGGGTTCTGGGAGCTCTACGCCGACGCGCTCGCCGGCCAGACCCCGGCCGAGCTCGAGCAGCTGCTGCACGGCGTCGTCCGCAAGCTGCAGGGCGGCGAGTTCTCCGACGCCGAGCTCGCGGCCGCGATCCTGTCGATCGACGTCGAGCGCCAGCGCGAGATCGAGTCCAACGCGGGCCGGATGACGCTGATGGAGCAGGCGTTCATCACCGGCGAGGACTGGGACGCGGCCTCGCATCGCGTGGATCGCATCAAGCAGATCACCCGGGCCGACGTGATCCGCGTCGCCACGCGCTACCTCGGCGGCGACTACCTGGTGATCCGCAAGGTCAAGGGCACCGACAGCTGGCCCAAGATCACCAAGCCGGCGATCACGGCCGTGGCGCTCGATCCGTCGCGGCGCGGCCGCTTCGCGCGCGCGATCCTCGACGAGCCGGTCCCGCCGATCGAGCCGGTGGCGCTGGTGGCCGGCAAAGACTACGTGCGCCAGGCGCTGCCGACCGGGCCGCTGGTCAGCGTGGCCAACGCCCGCAATGGCCTGTTCACCGTGCGCTACGACTACGACGTCGGCCGGGTCGACGATCGCATGGTGTGCGTGGCGCTCGACCTGCTGCGCCTGTCGGGCGCGGGCCAGCGCTCGGCCGACGAGCTGCAGCGCGAGCTCCACCAGCTCGGCGTGTCGGTCACGACGAGCTGCAGCCGCGGCGAGTCGGCGATCCTGGTCTCGGGCCTCGATCAGAACCTCGAGCCGGCGCTCGCCCTGGTCCGCGGCTGGCTCGCCGATCCGGTGTTCGACGCCGGCACGGTCAAGGCCCGGGTCGCGGCGGTCGAGAGCGAGCGCGCCAACGCGATCTCGAACCCGCCGACGATCGCCGCCGCGCAGGCCGAGTTCGCGCGCTACGGCAGCGACAGCGAGTTCCTCGTCGTGCCGACCAACCAGCAGCTCGATCAGCTCGCGCCGGCCCGGCTCCGGGCGCTGCTCGCCGGCTTCCTGCACTGGACGCACCGCACGTCGTACTATGGGCCGCGCGCGCCGGCCGACGCGGCCCGGCTGATCGCGCTGGGCGATGGCCGCCGGCCGACCACGCCGCGCAAGCCGCTCGCGCTGCGCGCGCCCCACACGACCCTCGTGACCGACCTGGCCACGACCCAGACCCACATCAACGTGATCTGGCCGCGCCCGCCGACGACCGACGCCGAGCGCGCGTTCGGCGTCATCTACAGCACCTACATCCGGCCGATGCTGTTCCAGGAGGTCCGCGAGGCGCGCGCGCTGGCGTACACGGTGTACGGCGGCTACGCCCCGAGCCTCAAGAAGGCCGACGACGGCGTGCTGTCGGCGTACGTCGGGACCCAGGGCGACAAGACCCACGACTCGCTCGACGCGCTGCTGGCCGCGCTGCGCCAGCCGATCGACGACAAGCGGTTCGGCCAGGCCAGGCAGACGCTGACCGAGACCTACCGCGCCGAGCGCATCCCGCCGCGCGACATCGCGGCCGCGGTCTACCGCTGGGACGACCAGGGCGAGCGCGCCGATCCGCGGCCGGGCCGCTACGCGCGGGCCGAGCGGGTCGATCGCGACGGGCTCGAGCGCTGGCGCAAGGCCGCGGTGGCGAAACCGTTCGTGCTGTCGGTGGTCGGCGACCACGCCAAGCTCGACGAGGCCCGTCTGGGCGCGCTCGCACCGGTGACGTCGGTACCTGTCACGAAGCTGTTCGGCTATTG
>DASWOO010000789.1:0-8724 GCA_036404335.1 Kofleriaceae bacterium | reverse complement strand
GCGCGACACCATCTTCCAGATGCTGGTCTCGGCCTCGAAGTGCTCGCGGCGCTCGCCGACCACCCAGGTCTTCTTGATGATCTGCCACTGCATCAGCTCGTTGAGCAGCATCGACACCGCGCCGGTCGACAGCCCGAGCCGCTCGCCGAGGTCCGCGGCGGTCAGCGCGTGGTCCTCGAGGTAGAGCACCGCCCACATCCGGCCCATGTTGCGCCGGAAGCCCCAGGCCTCCATGAGCGCGCCGACGGCGTCGGCGACCTTGAGCACGGCCGGGTCGGAGGGCATGACGGGGAGCTACTGTTTGTCGTCGTCGGGCTTGGTGATCAAGTGGTCGCGCGTGGTGACGCGCACCGCGCCGCCGGCCGGGCCCGGGGACACGTCCAGGCCGAGCGAGGCGTATTCCTGGCGGCGCCGGTTGATGATCTCGACGATCTCGCGCTGCGACAGCCCGCCCGACGGCCGGATCGTGACGCTGGCGGCGCGGCCCGAGCGCAGCTCGCGCGCGGTGACGCTGAGGATCGACTCGACGTTGACGGTGATCACCAGCTCGACCCGCGCCGAGCCGGCCGGGCCGGGCGGCAGGTCGTCGAGCACGACCTGGCCGAGCTTGCGGTTCCTGGCGACGTCGCTCGAGTCGCCCTGGTAGATCTCGATCGACACGAACTTCTGGTTGTCGCCGGTGGTCGCGAACACCCGGCGGGCGCGGACCGGCAGCATCGAGTTGCGCGGCAGGACGACCGCGAACTGCGAATCGCCGACCCGGATGCCGATGTCGTGCGGCGTGACGTCGAGCAGCGCGGTGTCGTCGGACTCGCCGGCGAGGATCCCGGCGTACTGCGCCGCGCCGAGCGCGACGACCTCGTCGGGGTTGGCGCCGCGCGACGGCTTGCGGCCGAAGATCTGCTCGACGATCTCGGCGACCGCCGGCCACCGGCTCATCCCGCCGACCAGGAGCACGTCCTCGACGTCGGCCGCGGCGATGTCGGCGTCGTCCAGCGCGCGGCGGCACGGCGCGTCGAGCCGGTCGAGCAGATCCTTGGTCAGGGTCTCGAACAGCTCGCGGGTCACCGTCCGCTCGAAGTTGATCGGCGCGCCGTGCGGGTCGGTCGCGAGGAACGGCAGGTTGATCTGGGTCTCGCGGTCGACCGACAGCGCCTTCTTCGCGGCCTCGCACGCGTCGCGCAGCCGGGCCATCGCCATCGGGATCACGGTCAGATCGACGCGCAGCTCCTCGAACACCTGATCGACCAGCCGCTCGAGCAGCCGGCGGTCCCAGTCCTCGCCGCCCAGCGCGCTGTCGCCGCCGGTCGCGAGCACCTCGAAGATGCCGTTCTCGACGCTCATGATCGAGATGTCGAACGTGCCCCCGCCGAGGTCGAACACCGCGATCTTGCGCCGGCGATCGGTGACCCGGTGCGCGCCGTAGGCCAGCGCGGCGGCGGTCGGCTCGTTGAGGATGCGGATCACGTCGACGCCGGCGATCTGGCCGGCGTCGCGCGTCGCCTGGCGCTGGGCGTCGTCGAAGTACGCGGGCACGGTGACGACCGCGCGGGTCACCGGCTCGCCGAGCGCGTCCTCGGCGATCTTGCGCATCGCGCGCAGCACGTGGGCCGCGACCTCCTGCGGCGAGATCGGCTGGCCGTGGACCCGGACCCAGGCGTCGCCGTTGGGCGCCGCGACGATCCGGAACGGCGCGAGCCGGGCGAACCACGACACGTCGTCGGCGTTGACCTTGCGGCCGATCAGCCGCTTGGCGCCGTAGACGGTCGCGGCGGCGTTGGTCACGCCCTGGCGCCGCGCCCGGGTGCCGACCGAGATCTGGCCCGACGCGGCCCAGCTGACGACCGACGGGATGGTGCGCTCCCCCTCGGCCGAGGCCAGCACCTTGGGCTGGCGCTTGTCGTCGAGCACGGCGACGCACGAGTTCGTGGTTCCGAGGTCGATGCCGATGATGCGGGCCACCTAGGGCTCCTTCTTTCCCATGAGGCGGCTGAGCAGCCCCTTGCGCTCGTTGGTGGCCTGCCGCCGCATGTCCGCCAGCTCGCGCGCGGCGCGCTCGTTGGACGGGTCGATCTCGAGCGCGGCCTCGAACCGCTGCGCGGCCTCGAGGCGATCGCGGACGTTGAGCGCCATCAGGCCCTCGACCAGCTCGCTGCCCGCGCGGACGTTGCGATCGGCGGGGTAGCGCTTGGCGAGCGCGCGGTAGCCCGACAGCGCCTCGTCGAGCCGGGCCTGGTCGATCAGGTCCTCGAGCGCCGAGACGTCGACCGGATCGCTCTGGCCGTGGAGCGGGGCCTGGATCGGCTGGTTGGTCGTCGGCCGGCGCACCGTGGGCGCGAGCCGCGGCGCCTGGCTGGCGGGCAGGATCGTCGTCGCGGGCGACAGCGCGGCCGAGGACGGCGGCGGCGCGGGGGACGCGGAGACTGGCCCGGTGATCGGCCCGGAGATCGGCCCGGAGATCGGCCCGGTGATCGGCCCGGTGATCGGGGTGATCGGCGTGGTCGCCGCGTGGCCCGACGCCGGCTGGAGCGACTGGACGACCGAGCGCTGCCGGTTGACCGGCGGGGCAGGGACCGTGGCCGGCGGCCGCGATGGCCCGGGCACGGCGCGGGGCGTGGACGCCGAGCCCTTGCCGAGCGACTGCAGCACGGCCACGCGCGACGCGGCGTCGCCGAGCCGGCGGTAGGCGTCGCGGATCAGGATGAAGATCTCGGCGGCGACCTCGCGCAGCTCGGCCGACTCGTAGCGCGCGAACCGGTCGGGGTGATAGCGCTTGGTCAGGTCGCCGAACGCGGCGCGGACCTCGGCGTCGGTCGCCTCGTAGCCGACGCCGAGCACGAGGAACGGGTTGAGCTTCTTGAGCGACTCGGCCTCCGACACCAGCGCCTTGACCAGGTCGCGCTCGGCGTCGGTCAGCTCGGCGGCGTCGGCGATCGTCGGGATCGCGCTGTTGACCTGGTGCGGCGACGGCGCCGCGACCGACACGCTGCCGCCGGTCGGGCTCGCCAGTCGGCGGTGCTCGGACGCCAGCGCGCTCTCGATCAGCCAGATCGCGCTCTCGGCGATCGGCGCGAGCTTGATCTCGACGCCGGCGCCGCGCTGCGGATCCTGGACGTGCGTCGCGATCGCGCCGGTCAGCGCGATCACCGTCGCGCTCGGCAACGTCAGGTCGATGTGCACCGCGGTGCCGAGCGGCGGCGGCGTGGCCGCGCGCAGGAACATCGTGCCGTGGCTCAGGTCGCGCCGGTAGATCGTCGCCAGCTGCTGCCACGAGGCGCACCTGAGCTTGATCGAGAGCGGCGCATCAGCCATGCGAATCCGCTCGAGATCATAGGCCGATCACGGTTCGCGAGGCAACGTGCGGTACCTGGCGAGTACGCGCTCGTGGCGTTCCTTGATCCGCTGGAGGTACACGTGCTCGCGCGTGCGATGCAGCGACTCGCGGGCCAGCTGCGCCAGGCGCCGGACGATGTCGTCGAGGTCGGCCAGCGGCTTGGCGACGAAGCCGACCACGCCCAGGTCGGCCGCCAGGGTCGCCAGGTCGCCGTCGTGGGTCGAGGTCATCAAGAACGCCGGGAGCCCCGGGATCCGGGCGCGCAGCCGGCGAACGGTCTCGATGCCGTCGATGCCCGGCAGCTGGGCGGCGACCAGCGCCAGGTCGAGCCCGGCCGAGCCCGCCAGGGCCTCGACCTCACGCAGCGCTTCCTCACCGTTGAGGTAGGCAAACGTGGCCACGCCGGCCGCCTCGAGCAGGTCGGCGAGCTCGTCCGCGACCCCGCGCTCGTGCTCGATCAACAGGACCGCCGGCGGCCGGCTCTCGAGCGCGGTCGCCAGCTCGCTCGAGGTCTTGGCCCGGGCGGCGAGCTTGTCCTCGGCGTCGATCGACCGGCGCTCGGTGCGGATCAGGTCCTTGAGCAGCTCCTCGATCATCTCGCGCTGCGAGCCGATCATCGCCAGCTCGGCGCGGCGCTCGGCCTGGCGCTCGCAGATCCGCTCGACCACGGCGCGCGCGCCCGCGGTGCCCTCGAGCTGCAGGTCGAAGATGTCGCCGGCGCCGGCGCGCACGCAGCTGACGATGAAGATCGGATCGGCCTCGTTGGTCACGACGATCGGCAGCGCGTGCGGCAGCCGGGCGAGCACGCGGCCGATCGCCTCGGTCGCGATCTGCTGGTCGTCGACCTCGCCCGCGCCGGCGCCGCGCAGGTCGATCAGGATCGCCGGCGGGATCAAGCTGCGCGCGGTGATGTCCGCGGCGACGGCGATCTCGTCGACGATCGTCACGCCGACCCCGAGGGTCGACAGCCGATCCATCAGCTCGCGCAGCGGGCCACCGACGTCGCGCGACCCCGCCGAGGGCTGCGAGATCAGGATCGCGGCCAGGTCCATCAGTGAAATACCCAGCGGGTCTCGCCGGCCGCGGTAATCTCGTCCACGGTCGCGGGGATCGCGCGCGACTGGCCGGTCAGGTAGCCGCGGTCGAGCTGGTCGCGGCTGTGCGGCGAGCGGCTGTCGAACACCGCGCCACCGGCGAGCGCGGCGCGCAGCTCGAATCCCGGCGCGTCGGCCGCGGCGCCGGCGATGACCTGCGCGGTCATGCGATACACCGAGCCGCGCGGGTGGCCGGCGAAGTCGAGGTCGGCCCAGCCGGCGTTGCCGCGCTCGACGCTGGTCGCGTCGCCGGGGCGGGGGATCCGGCTGCCGTCCGACGGGATCCGCACGGCCTCGGGCGCGCCAGGCCACGGCGCGAGCGTGATCTGGTGAAGCGCGCCCCACTGCCAGTGCGCGGCGTCAGGATCGTTCAGGCCGGCGGGCGACGTCAGGTAGGTCATCGCATCGACCATCGCCTGCAGGACGGCCTTGGTGCAGCTGTCATCCGGCCCGGACACGGCGTAGTTGTCGCACAGGATCGGCTGCTGGGAAGCCGGGCTGGTCACGAACGAGATCGGGTCGTGCAGCATCGCGTAGATCACGCGCAGGATCGCGTTGCCGTCGAGCTGCCACACGTCGATGCCGATCGCGTCGAGCTCGTCACGGATCGACCGCTCGACGAAGAAGTGCAGCCAGGTGTGGAACAAGGCGGTCGCCGCCGAGTCCGTGCCGCCGTCGGCGGGCGTGGCGAACGTCCAGCCCTGGACCAGGCTCCGCGCGGTGGCGAGCCGTGCGAGATCCTCGGGCGGCAGCGCGTCGAGATACGGGTTCACGTCGGGCGGGCCGATCGGCTGGCGATCGAGCCGACCGAGCGCGGTAAGCAGCATCGGTGCGAATTTCTCGCCGATGCTCGATCGGGTGTCGGCCTGGATCGCGGCGAGGTGATCGAGGCTGACGGCGTCGCGCTCGGCGACCCGCGCGGCGATGCGATCCTGGCGCAGGCCGACGTCGTAGTCGGCGCCGACGTAGAGCGGCGCGCCGTCGGTGGTCGCCTGATCGAGCGGCTTGCCGTCGAACGTCGCGCCGACCAGATCGGCGTTGGCCGCGACCGCGGCATGGCTCGGGGCGACGGCGTGCGGCACGTAGCGCGGCGCCAGGCGATCGGTCCACTCGGCCTCGCCGGTGCCGGGCAGCACGAAGAACGGCGCCGGCGCGTCCTGCGCGACCAGCGGATCCCAGGCGTACGCCGCCGCGGCGCGGACCGGGACCTCGGCCGCCGACGTCCAGTCGACGGTGCCGCCGCGATCGACGAGCATCCAGGTCTGGCCGCCGGCGCCGGTCGCGATCGCCTGGACGCCGGCCGCCGCCGACGCGGCGTACGCGAGCGCGAACGTCGCGCGCAGCTCGAACGTCGGCTGGTCGGCGGTGAACCGGACGCTGAGCGCCGGACCGGCGGCGCGCGGGACGAGCGTGTGCGTGGCGGGATCGATCGCCGGGATGATCGGCCCGTGCTGCGGGGCGCGCTCGTAGCGCGCGCTCAGCGTGTGATCGACGCGGCCGAGCGTGCCGACCCCGAGCGCTTCGTCGCGGGCCTCGAGCGGGACCTGCTGCGCGGCGCCGCCGGCGTCGGTCCACGCCGCGCAGTCGCCGCCGCCGCACGGCGCGAGGCTCTCGAGGTAGACGTCATTGACGTCGTACTGGCTCGCGGTGCTGGCCCACGCCAGGTCGCGGTTGGCGCCGAGCATCACGCCGGGGATACCGGGCAGGGTCGCGCCGCGGACATCGAGCGGGGGCTCGGCGCTGGCGGCGTCGCCGTCGCCGAGCACGGAGTCGTCGTCGGGCGACGCGGGGCCGACGATCAGATGGGTCGGATAGAGCAGCGCCGGGTTGGTCAGCGGTGCGTCGATCGCAGCGGCAAGCGCGGCGCCGAGCGCGGCGCCGTCGGTCGCGGGGATCGCGAACGCGTGACCGCCGGCCGCGGGCGGATCGCCGTGGCCGAAGAAGTCGTGGGCCGAGGTCAGCAGGGCGAGCGGGACGATCGGCCGCGCGGGCGGCGCGGGCGGCGTGGGCGGGGCGGCGAGCATGCTGCCGTCGGCGCGCGAGCCGGTGTCGATCGCGACGTTGGGGAAGCCGTCGAGCGCGGCCGTGCGGCCGATCGGCGCGAGTCGCCACAGGTCGCGCGAGATGCCGCTGCGGGCGCGCGCGGCGGGCTCGGTCTCGGGCGCGTGGTCGTAGGTCGCGCGCAGCTGCTGATACAGCCGGGTCGCGTCGAGCTCGAACGGCGCGGTGAACGACTGCGAGATCGTCCACCACCGCGCGATCGCCAGCGAGTCGACCGGCGTCCACGGCGCCATCGCCGCCGGATCGAAGCTGGTCGCGAGCGCCGGATCCAGCGTCCAGTCGCCGCTGGTGAGCGCCAGCGCGTAGCGGTTGACGCCATCGGCGAACCGCGCGAGCGCGCGGACCACGCGGCGATCGAGCTCGTCGGTCGAGGCCTGCAGCGTGGCCCAGCTCTGCGCGGCGAGCTCGCGGTTGCGAAACATCCGCCGGACGAGGTCGCCGTCGATCACCGATGGATCCGCGGCACCGTACAGCTCGGCGAGCGAGCCCTCGGCGAGGTGGCGCAGCACGTCGAGCTGCGGCAGCCGATCGTGGGCCATGACGTAGCCCTGGACGAACGCCGCGTCGCCGAGGCTCTCGGCGCGGATGTGCGCGGTGCCGTCGCGGTCGCGCGCGACGTGCACCGGGCGTGTGACGTCGACCGCGAAGTCGCCGTCGAGCGGCAGGCCACCGAACGGGCCGGCGCCGGAGGTATCGCATGCGGGCAGGCCTCCGATCCCCGCCGCCACGACGCCCAAGACGACCGGCCAACGCATGGCGCGGGTATACCTCGGCGGGTAGGATGCTCGCGATGTCGGAATCCTTGTTCCTGCGCGCGTGTCGGCGGCAACCCGTGGAGCGCACGCCGATCTGGATGATGCGGCAAGCGGGTCGTTACTTGCCGGCGTATCGCGCGGTGCGGGCGCGCGCGTCGTTCCTCGAGCTGTGCCGCAACCCCGACCTGGCGTGCGAGGTCACCTTGCAGCCGATCGACGAGTTCGGGTTCGACGCGGCGATCCTGTTCTCCGACATCCTGATCACGCTGCCGGCGATGGGGCTCGAGGTCGCGTTTCCGGACTCGGGGCCCAAGATCGCGACGCCGATCCGGACGCAGGCGGCGATCGACGCGCTCGGCGTGCCCGATCCCGAGGCCGAGCTGCCGTACGTCATGGAGGCGGTGCGCAAGATCAAGGCGGCGCTCGCCGGCCGCGTGCCGCTGATCGGCTTCGCCGGCGCGCCGCTGACGATGCTGACCTACGCGGTCGAGGGCGGCGGCTCGAAGGACTATCCCCACACCAAGAAGCTCCTGTACGGCAACCCGACCGCGGCGCACGCGCTGCTCGACAAGCTGGCGCGGACCTGCGCGACCTACCTCGAGGCGCAGATCGCCGCCGGCGCCGACGCGGTGCAGATCTTCGACAGCTGGGGCGGCATCGTGTCGCCCGGCGACTTCCGCGAGTTCCCGCTGCGCTACGCCAAGCAGGTGATCGAGCTGCTGCGCGCCTCGCCGACGTTCAAGGCCCGCGCCGTGCCGATCATCTACTTCGTCAACGGCTGCGCGCCGTACCTCGCGGATTACGCGACGAGCGGCGCCGACGTGCTGGGCGTCGACTGGCGGATCGGCATCGACCAGGTGCGGCGCGGGGTCGGCGACGGCGTCGCGCTGCAGGGCAACCTCGATCCCGGCGCGCTGTTCGCGACCCCGGCGGAGATCCGGACCCGGGTCGCCGATATCCTGGCGAGCGCCGGGCCGATCGGCCACATCTTCAACCTCGGGCATGGCGTGCTGCCGGAGACCGACCCCGAGCACGTGCGGGCGATGGTCACCGCGGTCAAAGAGCTGTCGGCGCGGTCATGAAGATCGCGGTGGTGGGCGGTGGTTTCGGCGGCCTGGTCGCGGCGCGCGCGCTGGTCAAGGCGGGGGTCGATGCCCACGTGTTCGAGGCCGGGCCGCGGGCCGGCGGTGTGATCGAGACCTCGGCGCGCGACGGCTATGTCCGCGAGCACGCGGCCAGCTCGTTCCTCGGCGGGCCGGGCGATGGCGTGTACGCGCTGTGCCAGGAGCTGGGCGTCGCGGTCGACAAGGCGTCGCCCAGGGCGCGGACGCGGTGGATCTACCTCGACGGCCAGCTGCGTGCGCTGCCGCGGTCGCCGCTCGGGCTGGTCACGACCGATCTGCTGACGTGGCGGGGCAAGCTCGACGTGCTGCGCGAGCCGTTCCGGCCAGCGGGATCGGCGGGGCGGAGCGGCGACGAC
>DASWOO010000788.1:0-6013 GCA_036404335.1 Kofleriaceae bacterium | reverse complement strand
CGCCGGATCGCGGTCCAGCAGGCGCAGATCGACGCGCAGATCCGCGCCCAGGCGCTGTCGCAGGCTGGCGTCGCGCTGGCCCCGGCGGACCTCGCGCGGCTCGAGGCGGCGGCCCGGTCGGCTTCGGCCGGCTCGGCGCCGTCCGCGGCGGCACCGTCGGGCTCGGTGCCCTCGGCGCCGGCTCGGCTCGCGCCCGATGACAGCTCGCTGACGCTCGGCCAGATCGCCGCCGCGGCGCGCCCCGACATGCAGCTGATCAACCCGCCGGGCGAGGTGGCCCGCCGGTTCGACGACAACGAGGAGACCCCCGACGACGTGTTCGCGGCGATCGCCGCCGCGGCGTCGCGCGGCCGCTCGGCCTCGCGGCCGGGATCGTCGGCGGGATCGTCGACGCAGGCCGCCGCGCAGGTGGCCGCGGCGCAGGCCCGCGCGGCCGCCGAAGCGGCGCAGGTCCAGGGCGCGTTCGATCGCCAGAGCTACGCCGACTACGTCGCGCACGCCGCCCCGAGCGCGCCGGGCGCCGGGCTGTCGGCCCAGCTCGCGTCGTCGCCATATGCGCCGGCGCTGCGCCACGTCCTGCCGCTGCCGTCGGCGGCGAGCTTCGACGTGCGCTCCCTGTTCGGCTCCGGCCTCGGCGCGACCTACCTCGCCGGCCTGGTCGGCGAGTCGTCGCGCGAGCTCGACATCGGCGCGCAGCTGCCGACCTGGGCCTCGTGGGCCACCGCGCCGCTCGCCCAGATCGGCGCGGCGCGCGCGGCCGGTGGCTTTGCCGACGGCGCCGGCGATGCCGATAACCGGCTCGATCGCATCATCCCCGGCTTCGACGCCACGTACGTCACCGCGGTCGACCCGGCCAGCCTGGCGGCGGCCGCCAGCTCGCTGACCCCCGAGGCCCGCGCCGCGCTCGAGGCCCAGCTCGCGGGCGGCGCGTCGCCCGAGTCGATCGGCGCGGCCAACCTCGCGGCGCTGCGCGCGTCGCAGATCCTCCAGGCCCAGGCGGCCCAGGCCCAGGCGGCTAGCGAGGCTCAAGCGATCGCGCAGGCCCAGGCGATCGCGCAGGGCGCTCCGGTGGCTCCCGCGGCGCCAGGCGCCTCGGGCCTCGAGGGCGTCTCGCCCGAGCTCCTCGCGTCGTACACCGCGGCGGCCCAGGCGGCAGCGGTTCAGGCGGGCACGCTGCCCGCGTCGGCGGCGGCCCAGCTGGCGGCCTCGCTGCCCAGCTCCGCGATCACGACCCTGCGCAGCGCGCTGCTGTCGTGGGGCCTCACGCTCTCCGAGGACGCGGTCGTCGGCCAGGCGTCCGGCGCCACGGCCGGCGGGTTCGCCCCGACGACGTTCGTCACGCCGCCGGCGCGCGCCGGCGTGCAGTCGATGGGCGCGGCGCGCACCATGCTCGACGTCATGACGATGCCGATGCTCGGCGATGCCGACGGCGCGCCGTCGCCGGCGTGGTCGTCGCCCGGCATGGTCGCCGAGCGCGCGCACAGCTTCTCGATCGCCCAGGAGCGCTCGGCGTCCGACCTCGCGCTCGACTTCGTCACCCCCGAGCTCGTGCTCGCGGCCCGGGTCTACGGCCTGGGTCCGGCCGAGGCGGCGCAGGCCGCGCGGCTCGCGGTCGTCGGCCCCGGCCAGCTCGGCGCGATGGCCAGCGCGGTCGATCGCACGTTCGTCGACGCGATGGCGATCGTCCGCGATAACCGGGTCAACGATGATCGCCGCCAGCGCACCGCGCTGTCGGCCGCGATCGGCGGCGAGGGCATGTTCGCCGGCGCGGCGCGCAGCTTCGTCTCGCCGAGCGTGACCGTCCCGGGCCAGGCCCCGGCCTCGTTCACCGGCGTGGCCCCGACCGCCGCGACCACCGCCGCCGCGGCCGCGATGTCGCCGACCCAGCTCGCGCAGCTCGCCGGCCAGTCGCCGGAGCAGCTGATCGCCGCGCTGACCGCGCAGGGCGCGTCGGCCTCCGACGTCCGCGCCGCGATCGCGACCGCGTTCCCGACCGCCGACGGCTCGATCGCCGCGGCGATCACGCCCACGACCCGCGCCCCGGCGTCGCTGTCCGACGCGCTCGGCGCGCCAAGCCACCCGTCGTTCGGCATCGGCCGCCGCACGCCGCGCGGCGCGTACCTCTGGCCGCAGGCCACCGTCGCCGCGCTCGGCATGAGCGCCGCCGGCTCCGACGGCCAGCTGTCGATGTCGGTCGCGGCGCTCGAGCTGCTCGCCGCGCAGGTCGTGGCCGAGGTCGGCACCTACGCGGCGCTGTCCGAGGCCGACACCGGCGCGCGGATCAGCGCCGGCGAGGCGAGCTCGGCCGAGGTCGCGACCATGGCCGCGTCGGCCGCCGCGTCGTCGTCGTCCGCATCCTCCGGCACCGGCCAGCCCGCGGCGGCGTCGAGCCCGATCGCCGCCGCGATCGCCGCGGCCATCGCCGCCGGCGTCGACCCGACGACCGCCGCGGCCCGCGCCGCCCAGCTCGTCGCGGGCGCGCCGCTGGTGTCGAGCCGCGGGGCCTCGCCGTTCGCGCCGCAGGGCGGGGAGCCGGGCGAGGCAGACGTGCTCAGCACGGCCGCCCAGCTCGTGCCCGCCGCGCGCCGCGCCAAGTTCGACGCGCTCTACGTCGCGCTCAGCCAGAGCCCGGCCGGCCGCAGCTGGTCGCCGGCGGCCCGCGCGGCGCGCGCCCTCGCGCTCGCCGGCCGCAGCGACGACGTCGCCATCTCCGCCCGCGAGCGCGCGGCGACCGCGTGGGACGTGCTGCCCGTCGTCTACCCGAGCGAGGCCGCCGCTGCGGTCGCGTCGTCGGGCGCGGCCTCCGCGTCGGGCGAGCCGGGCGATCTCGAGTCGGCCGCGTCGGCCGCGGCCGCCGCGATGTCGAGCTACGTCTCGCCCAGCGTGCGCAGCGTCGATGGCACCGGCGCCGGCTCGTGGTCGGCGCAGGGCGCGATCGGTCGCGCGGCTCGCCGCCACGGCGCCGCCCGCGGCCCCGGCAGCCTCGACTACCCGAGCGCCGACGGCATCGACGCCGCCGACGCGCCGTTCATCTCGCCCTCGGCGTCCTCGAGCTCGTCGTCCAGTGCTGGCTTGTCGTACGTCTCGCCGGGCCTGTCCGGTCTGTCGGCGCGCGCCGGCAACGCGCTCGGCGCCTACGTCGCGCCGGTCGCGCCGCCCTCGGCCCCCAGCGCGCCGTCCGCCCACGTCAACAGCGTCGGCGCGATGATGCGGACCCCGACCGCGATGCCCGAGTACGTGCAGACCGGCCGGTCGTCGGGCCGCTACGGCGGCGGCGAGGTCGAGATCCCGCAGTGGTTCGAGGCGGCCGCGCGCAAGATGTTCGCCGACAAGAGCGGCGACTCGGGCGACGGCATCTCGCTCGCCGAGCTGACCCTGGTCAACAGCGCGCCGCAGAGCCATATCGCGGCGTCGTCGCGCATCTCGCAGGCGTCGGCTCCGCCGGCGCCCGGCGGTGCCGCGCCGAGCTCGGGCCCCAACGCCCTGCAGATCGACGTTGAGAAGCTAGCTCACGATATCTATCGTGAAATTCTGGTCATGATGGATTCCGCGCGTGCCCGGAACGGAGACCCCTACCAATGAGTGACTTCAAGCATCCCAAGTCCGCGGCCGGCCCGGCTTCCAAGGCGGCAGCCTCCACCAACACCGGGTCGATCTACATCGGTAGCGTGGACCGACCGGCCGTCGGTGTTCAGGCGCAGTACAACCCCAAGGAGCTTCAGGTCGACCAGAACGTTCCCTGGTCGAAGAAGAACCAGTCGAACCAGACGAACGCGACCGGTCTGCACCTGGAGTTCACGGGTGCCGAAGGCCGATCGATGAGCGTCGAGATGCTGTTCGACGGTTACGAGCAGAAGAAGAGCGTCGCCGACTCGGTCAACGCGCTGTACACGATGGCGTCGGTGATCGAGCCGGAGTCGCCCAGCGAGGACCTGCGCCGCCCGCACCTGTGCGTCGCGACCTGGGGCGACACGGTGAAGAGCTTCCGCTGCGTGATCGAGTCGCTCTCGATCAAGTACACGATGTTCTCGCCCGACGGCGTGCCGCTGCGCGCGACGTGCACCGTCAAGCTCAAGGAAGCCGACGTCGTGTCCAAGGCGAAGGACACCGCGGCGGGCGCGACGCCGGCGGGTGGGACCTGAGCCATGGCTGATACCGCAGGTTCACCGTACGTCGAGATCACCATCGACGGTCACAAGGTCAGCGACAACCACTTCTTGTCGTACACGGTCGATCGCGACATGTTCCAGCCGGACATGGCGCAGATCGTCCTGGCCAACCAGAACGACGTGTACTCGCAGAAGTCCGTCGGCGGTTCGGTCGAGATCAAGGTCGGCAACCCCGCGGTCACGATTTACAAGGGCGACCTGATCGGCCTCGAACCCGTCTACAAGGGCGGCGAGAAGGCGCGCATCCTCGTCCGGTCGATGAACAGCTTCCACAAGCTGCTGCGCAAGCGCAAGTCGGTCACGTTCACCGACAAGAGCGACCAGCAGATCCTCCAGCAGGTCGTGTCGGGCTCGGGCCTGACCCTCGAGTGGAAGCACGAGAAGTCGATCACGTACAAGCACGTCTACCAGCACAACCAGACGGACATGGAGTTCCTGCGCACGCGCGCCGCGCGCATGGGCTGCCACGTCTGGTGCGTCGACAAGACCGTGTTCGTCAAGCAGCCGGACCTGCAGAGCGGTCCGGTCGCCGAGCTCAAGGTCGACGGCGAGTCCAAGGACGCCGACCTGCGCTCGTTCACGCCGCGCATGAACTCGTCGTCGGTGGTCAACAAGATCACGGTCAAGGGCTGGAACCCGGAGACCAAGGAGCTGATCACCGGCACCGCGAGCGTGTCCGGCTCCAAGCTCGGCTCGTCGACCTCGGCGTCGACCTCCGGCAACCTCGGCAACGAGGAGAGCTTCACCGTCGACCACCCGATCTGGAGCAAGGAAGAGGCGGACGCGATCGCCAAGGCCAAGCTGCAGGACGCGTCGCTGTCGTTCATGACCGGCGAGGCCGAGGTCAAGGGCAGCAGCAAGTTCGACCTCGGCAAGGTCGTCTCGGTCGTCGCCAACTCGATGGGCGACACCGACCCGTTCAACGGCAAGTTCTACATCATGGGCATCACCCACAAGCACGTCGCGTCGAAGTCCAAGGACGGTGGCTACACCACCCACCTGCGGTTCGCGCGCGACGCGGCCAAGAAGTAGCGATGCGCGGCGGCGGACAACGACAGGACTCGCTCGATGCCTCCCAGTTCGGGGTGCACTACGGCATCGTCGTCCAGAACAAGGACCCGGATAACCTCGATCGCATCAAGGTCCGGTTCCCGTGGCTGGACGCCGGCGAGACCGATCAGTCGCACTGGGTGCAGCTGCTCACGCCGATGGAGGGCAGCAAGTACGGCTGGTACACGCTGCCCGACATCGACGACGTCGTCGTGATCGCGTTCATCGCCGGCGACAGCAGCCAGCCGGTCGTGCTCGGCGGCGTGTGGAGCAAGACCGACAGCGCGCCCGAGCCCAACGAGGACGGCAAGAACAACTTCCGCGGCTACCGCCGCCGGTCGGGGCACCGCATGGTGTTCGACGACAGCCCGGGCGGATCGAAGTTCTGGATCGCCGACAAGACGACCAAGAACATGATCGGCATGGGCAAGTTCGCCAAGGACGGCGCCGGGCCCAACGTCTGCGCGGTGTGGAAGCCGCCGATGTCGGCGGAGTCGGGCGTCTCGGTGTCGACGATCGAGGGCAAAATGGAGCTGACCGCCAAGGCCAAGCTGACCATCAAGGCCCAGCAGAACATCAAGATCAACGCCAAGACGACGATCGATATGAAGGCGGGCACCGAGCTCCAAATGGAAGGCTCGAGCGCGGCCAAGCTGACGGCGAGCAGCGACTACAGCTTCGATGCGGCCCGGGTCGACATCGAGTAACTCGCGATCGGGCAACCGATCGCACCACCGGTGAGCCATCCGTGACCTTCTTCTCCATCGACCAACGCGTCATGCAGCGCGCGGCCC